>NZ_DAMBJX010000053.1:0-19031 GCF_032067225.1 Brevundimonas vesicularis
GTGCGCGAACCGCTCAACCGCCGCGCGACCATCGACATCAACTTCTAAGACTTTCAGGAGCCGATCTGGTTCGTCCGGATCGGCTTCACCCTTCGAAGTTGTCGAAAGACAATACGCCGCTTCCGTAAGGAGGCGGCGTTTTTCTTTGCGCCATCTGACCTTCTGCATGCTGTGTCCACGCAGAGAAAAAGGGCGACGCCTCGCGACGCCGCCCTCAAGCATTCTGATTTTGACGCCGATCAGCCGGTGAACGGCCGAATCAGGATTTCGACGCGGCGGTTCTGAGCCTTGCCTTCGGCGGTGGCGTTCGAGGCCACCGGGTTACGCGAACTGTTGCCGGCGACGTAGAGGCGTTGGGCTAGAACGCCACGTCGAACCAGTTCAGAGGCGACGCTGCTGGCGCGGCGCTCCGACAGAGGCTGATTGATCGCGTCGCCGCCCGACGAGTCGGTGTGGCCGATCACGTCCACGGTCGACTGGTCATACTGTTGCAGCACGCGGGCGACATCATCCAGCACCGGCAGGAATCGAGGATCGATGGACGACTGGTTCGTGGCGAAGGTCACGTCCGACGGCATGCGCAGCACAAGCAAGTCGCCCTGACGCGCCACGCCGACACCGGAGCCGGAAAGTTCGGCTTCCATCGCGCGTTGCTGACGATCCATATATTGGCCGACGGCGGCGCCGCCCAGCGCGCCAATGCCGGCGCCAATCAGAGCATTCTTGCGGCCCTGTTCGCCGTTCGAGGTATTGGTCAGATAGCCGAGAACCGCGCCGCCCAGCGCACCGGCGATGGCGCCGGTCCCGGTGTTGTTGCGAACCGGACCCGAACGATAGGGGTCGGTGGTCGTGCAGGCGGCCGCCCCCAGCAGGGCGGCGATGGAAACGCTGGCGACGATGAACTTGGCGCGCATGGAATGGTCCTTTCTTTTGAGCGATCTGGCGCGGAAACGTGCGCTTACTGTGAAGGTTCCAATCTGTACGGGGCATGAATGCCTTCCACGTCCGCACGCGCCATGACCCTGACAAGGTCGCCGATTAGGCGTATGGGAACCGCCGCACATCCCCAAATCGAGGACGACGCCGTGAGCGTGACCCAGACGGACCACACGACCGACCGCGCCATTCAGCCGGTTTCGATGACGCTGTACGACGCCGATTTTCAAGAGTTCAGCGACGCATTGGGCGCGTCCTTCTCCCGCTATGGCTTCGCTGTCGTCGCCGACCATGGTCTGGATGAGGCGCGCATCACCGCAGCCATCGACGACGCCAAGGCCTTCTTCGCCCTGCCGGAAGAGGTGAAGCGTCAGTATCACCAGCCCGGTACCGGCGGCGCGCGCGGCTTGACCCCGTTCGGAGTCGAGGCGGCCAAGGACGCCAAAACGGTCGATCTGAAGGAATTCTGGCACGTCGGCCGGGAACTGCCCGAAGGCCATCCTTATCGCCGCTATATGCGCGACAACCTCTGGCCGACCGAGATCGAGGGCTTCCGCGAGCACCTGTATGGCATGTTCGAGGACCTGGATGCGCTCGGGGCCAAGATCCTGCGCGCCATCGCCCGCTATCTGAAGCTGGGCGACGACTTCTTCGCGGACAAGGTCGATATGGGCAACAGCGTCCTGCGCATGCTGCATTATCCGCCGGTTCCGGCCGATGCGCCTGGCGTGCGCGCCGGTGCGCATGAAGACATCAATGTCATCACCCTGCTGCTCGGCGCCGAAGAAGCCGGTCTTCAGCTGAAGGACAAGGACGGCAGCTGGCTCGACATCGCCCCGCCGCCCGGCGCCCTGGTCGTCAATATCGGCGACATGTTGCAGCGGCTGACCAACCACGTCCTGCCATCGACGACCCACCGCGTGGTCAATCCCGCGCCAGAGCGTCGCGGCTTCGCCCGTTATTCGACGCCCTTCTTCCTGCATTTCAACCCGGACTTCCCGATCGAGACCCTGCCCAGCGCCATCACGCCGGACAATCCCGATCGCTATGCGGGCAAGACCATCCTTGCTGAAGATTATCTGACCGAACGCCTGCGGGAAATCCGCCTGCTGTAAGGCGTCAGCGGGAAATCCGTAGTCGGGTGATGTCGCGTCCAATGGCCTGGAAGTCGTTGGACAGATCCGCGCCCGACTGCGGTAGGAAGGCCTTGTCCTTATCAGTGGCGCAGGTGCTGAGGATGTTGGCCGCGTCGCTGCCGGGCGTGATCGAGAAGCCCACGGTGTAGACGATCACGCCCTTGGCCTTCATGCCGGTGCAAAGCTTTGCGGCCTGATCGAACGGGTCGCCGTTCGTCGCGTCGCAGGCGATCTTATCGTAGAGATTGCCGGACCCGGAGCCGGCGTCGCGAGCGATGACACCGCCGCAATAGGGGGTGTTGAACTCGCCGTCCGTCATCAGGATGACGGCCTTCAATACCTTGGTCGGCGCATAGGCGGCGGCCGGGTTCGACGACCACAAACCATTGAACTGGTTGGATACCGTGTACCAACCCCAGCCCAGGCCGATCTGACCCGCCGTCGAGCCCGTGACAGACAGGCCGTTCACGAGGCTGGTCAGCGTGTCGATGTTGGACGTCAGCGGTTGAATGATCGCTGCCGGGCAGGGATTGCGGGGCGACGCGTAGTTTCGACCAACGTAGGCCGAACCGGGAGCCGTGTCGGTGTAGGCCGATGAGCCAGCGCGCTCGCTGACGCAGGTCGTGTTGTCGAATACGTTCAGACGATTGTATTGCGGATCGCGGAAGACACGTTTGGCGCATCCGTCACGGCCGCACTGAACCGCGCCGCCGTTGGAATAGTCGGCGTAGGTCGCGCCACCGACAGGCACAACGAAGGCGTCCTTGGACGTGCGCTCGTAAACTTCAAATAGGCCGCTGCTGTTGTTCAGCGCCGTCATGCCGTTCACGCCAGTGATCTGCACCCCCTCGTCCTCAGACAGGCCGTGATTCACGGAGGTGATGGTCACGAAGCAGTCCGAGCGCATGCATTTGCGGATCTGACCGCCCGAGCTGTAGCTGCTGTATCCGCTGCTCGTGTTCAGCGCATACCAGTTCTGGCCGGATTGATATTGCAGGGACACCCGATTGGCGTCGATCCGCACGACCTTGTAGGCGCGGTTGTTGATCTGGGTCATGCCGCTGACGCCGCTGATCCAGACGTAGTCGTCGGTCGATAGCCCATGGCCGTTGGCGGTCACGACGCCCGGCGAAGCGCGCGTGATGCCGGAGATCGACTTGGCCGCCGCCGCCGCCCATGCGGCGCCGCTGATGCTGGTCGATCCGATCGAGGCGCCGCGTGCGGCGTCGGCGCGAGCACCCAGATTTACGCCGATCGAATAGGGCACGATGGCCATGCGGGAATAGTAGGGCGTCTGTTTCGCCGCCGGCTGAACGACCAGTTTGATCAGCTGGTTTGCGGCGTTCTTCAGATCACCGATCCGATTGTTGCTGCCCATCGAGCCGGTGATGTCGAGCACCAGCGAAACCTCGATGTCCTTGGACGACCGGTTCACCTCGGAGTGGACGCTGACCGGCAGGGTGTCGTCCAGAATCTTGCCGTAGGGGGGCAGAACGACATTGGCGATCAGCGTCTTCACCTGGACCTGGATGTCGGCGATGACGATCTGATCTTTCGTCAGCTCGATCTTGACGGCGTCATCGGCGAACGGCTCCACCGAGGCGTTGCGCAGATTGGCTCTCAGGGCCACCAGGGCGACGGTCTTCAGGTCTTTCGGATCCGTATAGGACGAGCGCGCCGCGGCCAGGGCGGCGGCGTCCAGCGCGTCCTGAACGCGGGCCTTCGCCGTCGTGACCCGGTTAATGTCGATGCCGCCCAGGGTCAGCATGATCAGCGCCGGCATCACCAAGGCGAAGATCATCACGACATTGCCGCTGCGGTCCGAAGAGAGGCGCGACGTGAACATGCGCAGAGCCTTCACCGCCCTGCCGATCCGATTGGAAACCTTCACCATGCCCATCCCAAAGGACGCGGACCGCCCGATTAGCGTTCAGTCTGCCATTCGGGCGGTTAAGGGAATTGTGAAGGGGACGGTTAACGCCGCCGCGTGATCAGGCGGCGCTCCATCCGCACTGGTGACCGCGGTTCTGTTCCTGGAGCCAGACGTTCAATGGGGCGAAATAGTCGGCGATGGCCGAGGCGTCATTGCCGTCGTCGCCGGTGAAGGCCTTCATCGCCTCCTGCCAAGGCCGCGACTGGCCCATCTGCAGCATGGCGTTGAAGCGGGCGCCGACCTCCTTGTTCCCATAGACGGAGCAGCGATGCAGCGGCCCGGTCCAGCCGGCCTGTTTGCAGGCCGCGCGCTGGAACTGGAACTGATAGATGGCCGCCAGGAAGTAGCGGGTATAGGGCGTGTTGCCGGGCACATGGTATTTCGCGCCCGGATCGAAGGCGTTGGCCGGGCGCGGTCCAGGCGGAACCAGACCCTGGTATTGCAGCATGTCGGCGGTCCAGGCGGTATTGTAGGCGGCCGGCGCCGTCTCGCCCGAGAAGACGTCCCAGCGCCAGCGGTCGACCATCAGGCCGAACGGCAGGAAGGCGATCTTGTCCAAGGCCATCTTGAGCAGGAAGGGAATGTCCTCCTCTGCGCCCGGGGTGGTTTTGAGCAGGCCGATCTGGTTCAGATAAGTGGGCGTCAGGGCCGACAGGCCGACGAAGTCGCCGATGGCCTCGTGGAAGCCGTCGTTGGCGCCGTTCCGGAACAGCATCGTCTGGTTCTTGTAGGCGCGCTGGTAGTAGTTGTGACCCAGTTCGTGGTGGACGGTGTAGAAGTCGTCGCCGTTGACGTTGGTGCACATCTTGATGCGGATGTCGTCGGCGTTGTCCAGGTCCCAGGCCGAGGCGTGACAGACGACTTCGCGGTCGCGCGGGCGGGTGATCTGACTGCGTTCCCAGAAGGTCTGAGGCAGCGGGTCGAGGCCCAGCGAGACGTAGAAGCCCTCGCCCGTCTTGACCATTTTCGTCGCGTCGTAATCGGCGGCCTTGAGCAGTTCGGTGAGGTCGTAGCTGGAGGCGCCGCCGCTGGGCGGGGCGACGACGTCGTAGATGTTGCCCCACTGTTGGGACCACATATTGCCCAGCAGATCGGCGCGGATCGGGCCGTGATCGGGTTGCACCGCGTCGCCATACTTCGCGTTCAGCCGGGCGCGCACATAGCAGTGCAGGTTCTCGTAGAAGGGCTTCACCTGGGCCCACAGCCGGTCGGTCTCGGCGGCGAAGTCGTCGGCCGGCATGTCGTAGCCTGACCGCCACAGGGCGCCGGTGTCGGCAAAGCCCAGCTCACGCGAGCCTTCGTTGGCGATCTCGACCATGCGGGCGTAGTCGTCGCGCATGACCGGCGAGATGGTGCGCCACCCTTCATACAGCGCCTTGGTCTCGGCGGGGTCGCGGCTGTCGGCCAGGATCAGCGAGGCCTCGTCCAGCGTAATCGGCTTGCCCTTGAAGTCGAACTTGCCGGTCGAATAGGTCGAGTCCAGTCGCGTGGTGATCTGCGCCAACTCCTCGGCCGCGCCAGGTCGGTTGGGGGCGGGCAGGACCAGGCTGAGCCGCAGCAGGTTCAGCTTGCGGCGCACGACCGGATCGACCTGGACGTCGTTGAACTTGGCCGCCTGATTGGCCAGCTGGACCTGAAGCTCGGTCGCCTCGCCGTTGGCCTTGGACTCCAGCCACATCGTGTCGAAGGTGATGTTGGTGGCGCGCGCCCATTGGATGCGGGCGACATATTCGCTGACCTCGGCCCATTTGGTTTCGGCGTCGGCGATGAAGGCTGTCGCGCCCTCGGCGGTGATCGGATAGTCGCCGCGCATGCCGCTGACGGCCGGCGCAGGCGTCGTCGAGGCCGTCTGTTCGACGCCCGGGGCTGCGGCGGCGGGTTCGCTGGTGCTGGCGCAGCCGGCGGCGAAGGCGAGGGCGCAGACCGCGACGGCGGTCATCATCTGACGCTTCATGATGGATCTCCTGAACAGCGCGGGCAGGAGAGGTCAGGCCCGGTCGCCCGTCAAGCGTGACGGTTCAGCGGCCGACGACGCAGGTGTTCAGACCCGCGTTGCGCACCGTGCCCATGGCGGCCTGAACGCGCGCGGCGCGCCGACGCACATAGGGGCCGGGCGCGGCGGCCTCGTAACGGCGCGGGGCCGGCAGGATGGCGGCCAGACGCGCCGCCTCACGCGGGCTCAGGTCGCGGGCATCCTTGCCGAACCAGTGGCTCGACGCGGCCTGGGCGCCATAGACGCCAGGCGCCCATTCCACCACGTTCAGATAGACCTCCATGATCCGGCGCTTGGACCAGACGGCCTCGATCAGGACGGTGTAGCCCGCTTCCAGACCTTTCCGAATCCAGTCGCGCCCGGGCCAGAGGAAGACGTTCTTGGCCGTCTGCTGGCTGATGGTCGATCCGCCGCGCAGACGCCCGCCCTCGGCGTTGTGATCCAGGGCCTTCTGGATCGCCTCCATGTCGAAGCCATGGTGGCTGCAGAACCGGGCGTCCTCGGCGGCGATGGCCGCGTTGACCAGATTGGGCGAAATCTGGTTCAGGCCGCGCCACTGATAGTCCATGCCGTCGCCCCTCGCGAGTTGACGCAGCATCAAGATGGTGGGCGGCGGCGGGATGATGGCGACGATCAGCACGCCCGCGACCGGGATCAGGGCCAGGATCAGAAGCGCGGTCAGCACCACGCGACGCCAGCTCTTGCGGCCCGTCGCCATCAGAGGATCAAGACTCCAGCGGCGCCGTCTTCATCGGCCCAGGCCACCTTGTCGACGGCGGGGCTGAGCGACAGGGCGACGATGGCCGGCCCCTTCTCGGCTTTGACGAAATTCAGACCCTGGGCCGCCGGATGCGCGACCCAGACCCGACCGTCGGTCAGGCCGGCGGCCAGCAAACCCTGATCGGCGCGGGCCGAGACCAGATTGACCAGGGTCGTGTCGTCATAGCCGATCTCGGTCGCCTCGCGCCCCATCGGTCCGTTCGATCCGATGAAGGGCCACAGGACCGCGCCCTGCGCGCCCGAGGTCGCCATCAGCTGACCATTGGCCAAAAAGGCCATCGACCGCACCTTGCCCGGATAGCCGCCCATGCGCAGAGTCTTGGCGTCCTTGATGCGCCAGCCGTGCATCTGATTGTCCTGCATCGTCGTGACGACGAAGGCGCCGTCGGGCGAAAAGGCGACGCCGGTGTGCGATCCGGCCCAGGCCAGCTTAACCGGTTGCTGCTTTTCGATCCGCGCATACCACAGCGCCGCCCCGCCATAGGTCGAGGTGGCGATGCGCCGGCCCTTGGGCTCGAAGGCGACGCCGGAGACGGTGCGCTCGTGCTGGAAGTCGCGGCGGAAGCCCACCTCCTTGGGGTCGATCACCGACAGGGTGCGGCCGAAGGAAAAGGCGATCAGACCCGAGGCCGGCGAGGCGTCGATGGCGTCGATCCACTGGTTCTTGGCCGTGGCGAGAACGACCGGGTCCTCGTCGCGACGGGTCCAGACGACCTTGCCGTCATCGCCGCCTGTGACGATCCCGTCGCCGGACGGGTGAACGCAGGCGCACAGCACGGCGCCGTCGTGCGCCTCTGCCCGCGTCCGGTCCTCGAACCGGACAGATC
The DNA here is from genome assembly GCF_032067225.1 of Brevundimonas vesicularis. Lineage (GTDB taxonomy): Bacteria > Pseudomonadota > Alphaproteobacteria > Caulobacterales > Caulobacteraceae > Brevundimonas > Brevundimonas vesicularis_F. Next base: position 7,606 of record NZ_DAMBJX010000053.1, read on the forward strand.
CGTCGCCGAGGGCGAAGACAGCGCCGGTGTTGTCGAACAGGGCGGCGGTGACCTGGGCGTCGAAATCGAAGTTCATAGGCCGCATGTAGCGATCCGACCTTGCCGCGTCACCTTCTGCTTGCCCGCTAGACCGGATCGGTCGGCTTGGGCGTCACCGGCGCAGGCTCCGCCTGCGCCTTTGCGGGTTCGTCAGGCAGGGGGATGAACTCCAGATCATCGGCGTCTGGCAGCGTCATCCGGCCTGCCTTCCAATCGGCCTTGGCCTGATCGATGCGGGCCTGGCTGGAGGCGACGAAATTCCACCAGATCAGCCGTTCACCCACCGGCTCGCCCCCCAGCACCATGACGGTCGATTGGGTCAGGGCCCTGACCGTCGGCTCGGCCGTCGGCTCCAGCACGATCATCTGGCCCTCGTGGAAGGTGCGATCGCCGACCTCGATGGAGCCCTTGGCCACATAGAGCGCGCGCTCGCTCATGCCTCCGGCGCCCTTGCCGGACGGCGGGGCGGTTCGCACGCCTGGCTGAAGCTCCCAGTGGATGTAGAACAGCGGCGACGACACCGGGACGGCCGCCTTGGCGCCGTAAGCCTCGCCCGCGACCAGCCGCGCGAACAGGCCGCCGTTCTCGTAGGCCGGCTGGGCGTCCTCGCCCAGGTGGTAGAAGGCCGGGTCCATCTCTTCGGCCTCGTCGGGCAGGGCGACCCAGGCCTGCATGCCGTGCATCGGCCCGCCCTTGCTCTTCTTCAGCGAATCGGTGCGCTCGGAATGGACGATGCCCTTGCCGGCGGTCATCCAGTTGACCTCGCCCGGCCGGATCGCCTGATCGTAGCCGAGATTGTCGTGGTGCACGATCTCGCCCTCGAACAGATAGGTCAAGGTCGACAGGCCGATATGCGGGTGGGGTCGCACGTCGATGGCTGTGGCGCCCGGCGCGAACTCGGCCGGTCCCATCTGGTCCAGGAAGATGAAGGGCCCGACCATCCGGCGCGAATGGAAGGGCAGGACGCGCCCGACCTCGAACCCGCCCAGGTCCTTGCGGCGTGCGTCGATCACCAATTCGATCATGTGTCGGCTCCCAAAGCGGCCCGCGCCGCCTGAGCGACGTTATCCGACGTGAGGCGTGATGATGCCAAGAGGCAGGGCGGTCACATTCTTCACGCCGCGCGTGACGATGTGGCTTTCGCAGTCCGAGACGATGCCCAGGGCCAGCAGCTTCTCGCGCAGGAACAGGTCGAAGGCGTGCATATCCGAGGTGATGATGCGCAGCACATAGTCCTCGCGCCCCGTGATGGTGGCGCACTGGACCACTTCCGGCCACTTGGCCACGGCGGCCTCGAAGACATTGAGATTGTCCGCCGAAGGCAGCATCAGTTTGACGATGGCGTAGACCTCGAAGTCCAGACCCAGCAGCTGCGCGTTCAGCAGGGTGACGCGCTTGGTGATCAGGCCGGAGTCTTCCAGCCGCTTGATCCGCCGCCAGCAGGGCGAGGCCGACAGTCCGACGCGATCGGCGACCTCTGCGACCGACAGCCCGGCGTCTTGTTGCAGGATATCCAGGATGCGGGCGTCGATGGGGTCGAGTTCGTCGGCCAATGCGTTTCTCCGATTATGATTATCGCGAAATAAAATACCCGATATCGGGATTGCGCAAGGTCAAATTGAGCGAGCACCTGCTTAGGGGTCGTGTTATCACACGTCCAGAGGAAACACGGACGGACCCCAGAATGGATATGGACGCCCGCATGAACGATAAAATGAACAAAAAGAACAGCCAGCCCCTGTCCTTGCGCGTGCCGGAGCCGTCCGGCCGTCCCGGCGATACGCCGGACTTCAGCCATCTGCAGATGGACCCTGCCGGTGTCGTCGAACGGCCCGAGGTCGGGTCGACGCCCTATCAGATGCGCGATCTCGCCTTCCGCCTGATTCGGGTGCTGGATGATGAGGGCGCCGCAGTCGGTCCGTGGAACCCGCGTCTAGATCCCGAGACGATGCGGCGGGGCTTGAAGGCCATGATCCTGACGCGCGCCTTCGACGACCGGATGCACCGCGCCCACCGCCAGGGCAAGACCAGCTTCTATATGAAGTGCACCGGCGAAGAGGCCATCGCTGTGGCGCAGGGCATGATTCTGAGCCGCGAGGACATGGGCTTCCCCACCTATCGCCAGCAGGGGCTTCTGATCGCGCGCGGCTATCCGCTGGTCGCGATGATGAACCAGATCTATTCGAACGCCGAAGATCCGATCAAAGGCCGCCAACTGCCGATCATGTATTCGGCCAAGGACTATGGCTTCTTCACCATCAGCGGCAATCTGGGCACCCAGGTGCCGCAGGCCGTGGGCTGGGCCATGGCCAGCGCCTACAAGGGCGACGACAAGATCGCCATCAGCTGGATCGGCGACGGCGCCACGGCCGAAGGCGACTTCCACAACGCCCTGACCTTCGCCTCCGTCTATCGCGCCCCGGTCATCCTGAACGTCGTCAACAACCAGTGGGCCATCAGCTCCTTCCAGGGCATCGCCGGCGGGCTTGAGACCACCTTCGCCTCCAAGGCCATCGGCTATGGCCTGCCGGCCTTGCGGGTGGACGGCAACGACTTCCTGGCGGTCTGGGCCGCGACCCAGTGGGCCGAGGAACGGGCGCGGTCGAACCAGGGGGCGACGGTGATCGAGCTGTTCACCTATCGCGGCGCCCCGCACTCGACTTCCGACGACCCCAGCCGCTATCGCCCTGGCGACGAGCATGAGAAATGGCCGCTGGGCGATCCGATCGAACGTCTGCGCCAGCATCTGACCGTCATCGGCGAATGGGACGACGAGCGTCACGCCGAGGCGTTAAAGGACGCTGTCGAACAGGTCCGCGCCGCGGGCAAGGAATCCGAAGCCATCGGCACCCTGGGCCAGTCGCGTCCCAGCGTGAAGACGATGTTCGAAGAGGTCTATGCGACCGAAGACTGGCGGCTGATCGAACAGCGCCGCGAGGTAGGGGTCTGACCATGAGCGAGCAAACCACCTTCACCGACGCCGATCGCAACGACGGCGTCGAGCCCGACATGGTCGACCAGAACGCCGCCCCCGCCTCGGAAGCGACGGGCGCGGGCGTGGTCCCCATGAACATGATCCAGGCGCTGAACTCGGCCATCGACGTCAAGATGGCCGAAGACGCCAACGTCCTGTCGTTCGGCGAGGACGCCGGCTATTTCGGCGGCGTCTTCCGCGTCACCGACAAGCTGCAGCAGAAGCACGGCCTGACCCGCAGCTTCGACGCCCCGATCTCGGAATGCGGCATCGTCGCCGCCGCCATCGGCATGGGCGCCTATGGGCTGCGTCCAGTCGTCGAGATCCAGTTCGCCGACTACATCTACCCGGCCTACGACCAGATCGTCTCGGAAGCGGCCAAGATGCGCTACCGCTCGGGCGGTCAGTTCACCTCGCCGATCACGGTGCGCAGCCCCTATGGCGGCGGCATCTTCGGCGGTCAGACCCACAGCCAGTCGCCTGAAAGCCTGTTCACCCATATCGCGGGCCTGAAGGTCGTCATTCCGTCCAACCCCTATGACGCGAAGGGCCTGCTGACCGCCGCCATCGAGGACGACGATCCGGTCGTCTTCTTCGAGCCGAAGCGGCTCTATAATGGGCCGTTCGACGGCTGGCATGAGAAGCCGGTCAGCCCGTGGAAGGCCCAGGATCTGGCCCAGGTCCCGACCGGCAAATATGTCGAGCCCATCGGCAAGGCGCGCGTGATGCGCGAAGGAAACGACGTCACCATCCTGGCCTATGGGACCATGGTCTGGGTCGCCCTGGCTGGCGCGGAACACGCGGGCGTGGACGCCGAGGTTATCGACCTGCGCTCGCTCGTGCCGCTGGACATCGAAGCCATCGAGGCCTCGGTGAAGAAGACCGGCCGCTGCGTCATCGTGCATGAGGCGCCCAAGACCTCGGGCTTCGGCGGCGAACTGTCGGCCCTGGTGCAGGAGCGCTGCTTCTATTCGCTGGAAGCGCCGATCGCGCGCGTCACCGGTTGGGACACGCCCTATCCGCACGCTTTCGAATGGGAATATTTCCCCGGACCGCAAAGGGTCGCAGACGCCTTGAAGAGCGTCATGACGGGAGGTCGATAAGATGGGTCGTTTCGTCTTCAAACTGCCCGACGTGGGCGAAGGCACCGCCGAGGCCGAACTGGTCGGATGGCACGTCAAGGTCGGCGATGTCGTCGCCGAGGACCAGATCGTCGCCGACGTCATGACCGACAAGGCCACGGTCGAGATCACCGCGCCGGTGAGCGGCAAGGTCGTCGCCCTGCACGGCGAACCCGGCGCCATGGTGCCGGTGCGCGGCCCCCTGGTGGAGTTCGAGGTCGAGGGGACGGGCAATGCCGATGACGCCCCGACGCCCGTCGCCTCCGCCAAGCCGGATTCCGCGCCCGTGGTCGCCGAAGCGCCGAAGGTCGAGACACCGGCAGCCCCCGCTGTTGAGGCGCCGACATCCGGCAACTATGTCTTCAAACTGCCTGACGTTGGTGAAGGCACGGCAGAGGCCGAGCTGGTCGGCTGGCACGTCAAGGTCGGCGATGCGGTCGAGGAAGACCAGATCATCGCCGACATCATGACCGACAAGGCCACGGTCGAAATCACCTCGCCGGTCGCCGGAACGGTCGTCGCCCTGTACGGCGAGCCGGGCAAGTCGGTGCCGGTCGGCGGGCCGCTGGTGGCGTTTGATGTCGAGGGTCGGGGCAATGTTTCGACGCCCGTCGCGGCGCCGAAACCGGCCGCAAAACCGGCAGAGAATGCGACGAAGGCTTCCGCCGCGATTTCGACGGCTCAAAGCGCGACTTCAGCGACCGCGCCCTCCAAGCCCGTTCCCGCCCTGACGGGACGTGCGCCTGGCGAACGTCCGTCGGCCTCGCCGGCCGTGCGCAATCGCGCGCGGGACCTGGGTGTAGATCTGACCTTCGTGCCCGGTTCCGGCCCGGCGGGTCGGATCACGCACGAGGATCTGGACGGCTTCATCGCGCGCGGCGGTTCGCAACCCGCGTCGGCGCCCTCCGGCGGCGGCTCGACCTATGCGAAGGCGCAAGGGACGACCGAGGTCAAGATCATCGGCCTGCGCCGCAAGATTGCGGAGAAGATGGCCGAGAGCGTGCGCCGCATTCCCCACATCACCTATGTCGAGGAAATCGACATGACGGCGGTGGAGGAGTTGCGCGCCCACCTGAACGCGACGAAGTCCAAGGATCAGCCCAAGCTGAACGTCCTGCCCTTCATCGCCCGCGCCATCGTGGTCGCCCTGCGCGACCAGCCTCAGATCAACGCCACCTATGACGACGAAGCCGGCGTTCTGACCCAGCACGCCCCGGTCCATCTGGGCATCGCGGCTCAAACGCCGAACGGCCTGATGGTGCCGGTGGTCCGCCATGCCGAGGCGCGCGATCCATATGATACGGCGCTGGAGATTGCCCGCGTATCGGGCGCGGCCAAGGACGGTTCGGCCAAGCGCGAAGAGCTGTCGGGTTCGACCATCACCATCACCTCGCTGGGCACGCTGGGCGGGGTGGTCCACACCCCGATCATCAACCACCCCGAGGTGGCCATCGTCGGTCCGAACAAGATCGCCGAACGGATCGTGGTAAAGGACGGCCAGATGGTCGTGCGCAAGATGATGAACCTGTCGTCCAGCTTCGATCACCGCATTGTCGATGGGCATGATGCGGCGGTGTTCGTGCAGCGGATCAAGGGGCTCTTGGAAAACCCCGCGACGCTCTGGATGGGGTGATGCCCATTTTCTAAGCGGGAAAGCGAGGTCCGCCCGCGTCTATGGCTATCACCTCGAAATTGGCGCCATGGCTCTTGATGATCCTTTCTCGTCGCCGAGAGAGGAAAATCGGGATCGGAAGGGTAATGTGATGCGGCAATTCAAAGTCAAAGCGCTGACCTTCGGCGCCAGCCTGCTAGCAGCCGTCGGCGTCGTCGCCTCGTCCGCGAACGCCTGCATACCCGAGCCGCCGCCGGCATGGTCGTCTCTGCTACGGTCCGATGGGCCGGCGCTGTTCATCGGGCGCGTGACGACGGTGGAGCGTTTGGCTGAACCCAGGCGGACGCCGACCATCGAGGTTATTCAGTCCGAGGCGACCATCGCCAGACTGGAAACGCTTCAAGGCGCTCCGCAAGAGACATATACACTGACCGCTGCGGAAACCGCCCGTCCGCTGGGCGGCTATCAAGGCATGATTTGCGTCGATTTTCAGCGCGTTAAACCCGGCGACATAGTCTTGGCCATGGAAACCGGAACCGGCGCGGTCCGCGTTTTCGAGCCCCAGCAAGTTCCTCCGCAGTTCAGCACCCGCCTTGAGGCCTATCGTTGACCCAGACCCTGAAAACCAAAGTCCTGATCATCGGGGCGGGCACCGGCGGCTATGTCGCGGGCATTCGCTGCGGCCAGCTGGGCCTCGACACCGTGTTGGTCGATGGCGGCGACGGCCATGGTGGCGGAGGATTGGGCGGCACCTGCCTGAACGTCGGCTGTATTCCGTCCAAGGCCATCATCCATGCTGCGGGCAAGTTCGAGACGGTGGCCAAGGCGGCCGGCGGCGGGACACTGGGCATCACGGCGGCGGCGGCGGCCATCGACCTGTCGCAAACGGTCGCATGGAAGGACGGCATCGTCCGTAAGCTGAACGCCGGGGTCGCGGCCCTGCTGAAGAAGGCCAAGGTCAAGGTCATCAAGGGCTGGGCCGAGTTCGCCGACGCCAAGACCTGCGTGGTCAAGACCGACGAAGGCGACATCCGTATCACCGCCGAACACGTCATCCTGGCGACGGGGTCCGAGCCGGTCGAACTGCCCTTCCTGCCGTTCGGCGGCGACGTCATTTCCTCGACCGAGGCGCTGAGCCTGTCGGAGGTTCCCAAGAAGCTGGTCGTCGTGGGCGGCGGCTATATCGGGCTGGAACTGGGCATCGCCTATCGCAAGCTGGGCGCCGAAGTAGCCATCGTCGAAATGGCCGACCGTATCCTGCCGCTCTACGACAAGGCCCTGACCGATCCGGTCGCCAAGTGGCTGGAGAAGCATGGCGTCGAGCTGCATCTGGGGGCGCGAGCCGGGGGCTTCGGCGACGGAAAGCTGTCGATCACGACCAAGGATGGCGAGCCGCTGCAACTGGACGCTGACAAGGTGCTGGTCACGGTCGGTCGGCGTCCGCGTACGCAAGGCTGGGGTCTGGAAAACATGGGCGTGGCCATGGCCGGTCCGTTCGTGAAGATCGACCAGCGCTGCGCCACCTCGATGAAGAACGTCTGGGCGGTCGGCGACCTGACCGGCGAACCCATGCTGGCCCACAAGGGTTCGGCCCAAGGCGAAGTGGTCGCCGAAATCATCGCCGGCCATGACCGCATCTTCGACCCCGTCACCATCGCCGCGGTCTGTTTCACCGAGCCGGAAATCGTCTCGGCCGGTCTGGGCCCGAACGACGTCGCGGGCCGCGACGATGTGATCCAGTCGGTCTTCCCCTTCGCCGCGATCGGTCGCGCCCTGGCCATCGAGGCGGGTGAGGATGGCGGCTTCGTGCGGGTGATCGCGAACAAGCGCGATCATCGCATCCTGGGTATCCAGGCGGTGGGCCAGCATGTGTCGGAACTGTCCAACAGCTTCGCCCAGATGCTGGAGATGGGCGCCGTGCTGGAAGACGTCGCCGGGACGATTCACGTCCACCCGACGCTGGGCGAAGCCTTCCACGAGGCCAGCCTGCGCGCCCTCGGGCACGCCATCCACATCTAATCAGATCCGGTCCAGCCGCTTCGCATGGTTCGCCACCATGCGGAGCGCCAGGCCATCGGGCAGGAAGCGGGCCAGTCCGGCCATGACGTTGTTCATGACGCCGGGGGTGACGCTGGGACGGTTGGCCTCGCAGGCGTCATAGCCGATGCGCGCCACGCGCGCGGCGTCCATCCACATCCAGGCCGGATAGGCGCTGGAGACCTGCTCGCGCGAGCCGTTAACGTCGTGGAATTCGGTCAGGGTGTAGCCGGGGTTCAGCACGGTGACGTGAACGCCGGTCCCCTGCGTCTCAAGATGCAAGCCCTGCGACGCCTTGATCAAGAAGCTCTTGATCGGTCCGTACAGGGTGTCGCCCCCAGTCGCGGGCATCTGGCCGGCCAGGGAGGCGACGTTCAGCACCCGGCCGAAGCCCCGCTGGATCATGCCGGGCAGCAACAGGCGCGACAGCTCGACCGGCGCGGTCAGCATGACCTGCATCATGGCGCGATGGGCGCCCAGGTCGGTATCCAGAAAGCCGGTGACCCGGCTGAATCCCGCATTGTTGACCAGGCCGTCGATGGTCAGGCCGCGCGCGGCGATTGCGGCGACCAGCCGTTCGGGCGCCTCGGGGTCGGACAGGTCTTCGGGGATCACGGTCGCGGTGACGCCGTGGGCGGCGGTCAGTTCGTCGGCCAAGGCCTGCAGCGGGGCTTCGCGACGCGCCGTCAGGATCAGATTCCAGCCCTCGGCCGCATAGGTCCGGGCTAGGGCCGCGCCGATGCCGGCCGAGGCGCCGGTGATCAGAACGGTTCGGCTCACAGATCGATCAGGCCGCGACGGGGCAGGACTTGTGCGGCGCAAAGGCCGCCAGAGCGATCGGGTTATCGGCCAGAAGGTCGGCGATGGTGATCTTGGACAGGGCTTCCGTCGCGGCTTCGTCGGCGGCGGTCAGGGCCTTGGCGACCTGGCGCGGAATGTGTTCGCTGATCGGGCAGCCCTTGGCGCCGGCGGGTGGCGAGCCGATGTGGGCGCAGCCGTTCACCGCCTTGAGCACCTGATCCAGCCGGATGTCCTCGGGCTGACGCAACAGCCAGGAGCCGCCGGTCGCGCCCGGACGGGTGGCGATCAGTCCGGCCTTTGCCAAGAGGGCGGTCACGCGGCGCACCACGACGGGATTGGTCGGGATCGAGGACGCCAGCACGCCGCTGGGCATCGCCTGCGCAGGCCCGAACGCGCCCTTGTGGGCCATATAGGCCAGGGCGTGGGCGGCGACGGGGAAGCGTTGGCTGTCTGACATGGTTCTGTTCCTGATGCGAAAATAGGCGTTCAGGGGCCGAATCACAAATCGCGCCGCAGAACGCCGAAACCGAATCCGCTGCGGCGCGATTGAAGACCGCGTGGAATGGGCCTAAAGGCTCGCCGCTTTGAAGGGACCGACGCCGCGTCGGAGACCCGGAGGATACGCATGGCCGGGGACACTCCCCACGACGCGAGCGCTCCCTCGCTCGCGTCGAACACGCCGGACAAGCCCACCCACGCCACGGGTCCGGACTCCCACATCCCGGGCGGCCAGGCCGCCAAGCACGGCGGCTTCTGGGCTCTGACCATCGGCGCGATCGGCGTGGTGTTCGGCGACATCGGCACCAGCCCGCTCTACGCCCTGCGCGAGGCGATCGACCATGCGCGCTCCGGCGTCGGCGGCGATCTGGCCGTGATCGGCGTCGTGTCGCTGGCGTTTTGGGCGCTGATGGTGGTGGTGACGTTCAAATACGTCTTCTTCCTGATGCGCGCCGACAACAAGGGCGAGGGCGGCACCCTGTCGCTGATGGCCCTGGCCCAGTTCGCGGTCGGTCGGCGTAGCGCCTGGATCTTCATTCTGGGCGTTTGCGGCGCGGCCCTTTTCTATGGCGACGGCATCATCACGCCCGCCATCTCGGTCCTGTCCGCCGTCGAAGGGCTGCAGGACGCGCCGGGTCTGGCCGGGCGGCTGGATTCCTTCATCGTGCCGATCTCGGCCGGCATCCTGATCGCTCTGTTCCTGGTCCAGTCACGCGGCACGGCCAGCCTGGCCAAGTATTTCGGCCCGATCACCGCCGTCTGGTTCCTGAGCCTGGGGGCGCTGGGCCTGTATCATATCTTCGACGACGTCAGCGTGCTGCGGGCCCTGTCGCCCCACTATGGCGTCATGCTTCTGCTCAACGACGGCTTCCTGGGCTTCGTAATCCTGGGCAGCGTCTTCCTGGCCGTCACGGGGGCCGAGGCCCTCTATGCCGACATGGGCCATTTCGGAAAGGCTCCAATCCGCATGGGCTGGCTGGCCTTCGTCCTGCCGTGCCTGACGCTGAACTATCTGGGCCAGGGCGCCCTGATCCTCGACAATCCGGCCGCATCCGAGAACCCGTTCTGGAACATGGTGCCGCAGTTCGCCTATTGGCCGATGCTGATCCTGGCGACCGCCGCGACCGTCATCGCGTCCCAGGCGGTGATCACCGGCGCCTTCTCGGTGACGCAACAGGCGGTGCAGCTGGGCCTTCTGCCGCGCATCGACATCAAAAACACCTCCGAGACCCAGGCCGGCCAAATCTTCGTGCCGGCGGTCAATACCTTCCTGATGGTCGGGGTGCTGGTGCTGCTGGTCGTGTTCCAGAGCTCGCATAACCTGACCGCCGCCTATGGCGTGGCGGTGACCGGCACCATGCTGGTCAATACGCTGATGGCCTATTCGGTCATCCGAAAGGGCTGGAAGTGGCCGATGTGGGCGGTGGCCGGGACCCTTATTCCGTTCGCCTTCATCGACAGCGTCTTCCTGACGTCCAACCTGCTGAAGATTCCGGACGGGGCGTGGATGCCGCTGGTGCTGGGCGCCCTGCTGGTCGTGGTGATGTGGACCTGGGTGCGCGGGACGCAGATCCTGACGGCCAAGACACGCAAGGACAGCCTGCCGCTGAACGATCTGATCGAGATGCTTCAGGCTCGTCCGCCGCATCGTGCGCCGGGCATGGCCATCTTCCTGACCTCGGATCCCGATGTCGCGCCGGTCGCCCTGATGCACAATCTCAAGCACAACAAGGTGCTGCACGAGAAGAACGTCATCCTGACCGTGCGCACCTCCGAGCGGCCCCGCGTCAAGGAGGCCGACCGGGTGCGGATGGAGCCGATCAACGACGACTTCAAGAAGGTCACGGTCACCTACGGCTTCATGGAGACGCCGAACGTGCCGCGTGCGCTGGGCCTGTGCCGCAAGCAGGGGTTGAAGTTCGACATCATGTCGACCAGCTTCTTCCTGGGTCGCCGTTCGCTGATCCCGTCGGCGCGTCAGGGCATGCCGCTGTGGCAGGACAAGCTGTTCATCTTCCTGATGCGCAACGCCGCCAATCCGACCGACTTCTTCCACATCCCGCCCGGCCGCGTGGTCGAGCTGGGCGCGCAGGTGGCGGTATGAGCACCGAGGGACGGGGCGGGCAGAGCTCGCAGGCGCGCGGCCGTCGCATGGCCACCAAGGGCCGCCCGCGCCCGGCCTCGGCCGAGGCCGATCAAGGTCCGTCGCAGGACGACGTCGGCGTCGAAGCCCGCGTCGTCGCCGGCATCCTGCTGAACGCGGCGCTGGAGAAGCGCAACGGCCTGGACGAAGCGCTGTCTCAGCCTGCGGCCCGCGCGCTGGAGCCGGTGGATCGCGCCTTCG
>NZ_DAMBJX010000054.1:0-18207 GCF_032067225.1 Brevundimonas vesicularis
ATCTGCTCGACGTTGCCGATGATGACCGTCAGCAGATTGTTGAAGTCGTGGGCGATCCCCGAGGTCAGCTGTCCCACAGCCTCGAGACGTTGAGCCTGGCGCAGTGCATCTTCGGCTTTCTCACGCTCGGCGATTTGATCGGCGAGTTGTCGGTTGGCGGCTTCGAGTTCGGCGGTTCGCTCCAGGATCCGACGCTCCAACAGCTCCTCGCCGCGTCTGATCTGCTCTATCCGCTCGCGAGCTTCGTATTGGCGGCTTCGCCCACGGAGAGCGGTGCGGACCGCGCTGACAAGAGTGGTCGGGTGAAACGGTCGCTCCAGAAAGCCGACATTGCCAAGCGTTTGCGAGAGGCGCTGGGCCAGCGGGTTGCGTTCAACGCTGCCGCCGCGTTGGGTCAGAATCAGGAAGGGAAAGTCTGACCATGATGGTTGGCTTTGAATCCAGGTCGAAAGCCCGTTGAGGTCGGCCGAGCGAAGGACGTCCTCGACGACGATCGCCAAGCCAGCGCCTTCATCCATTCTGGCAAGAAGGTCCTCGATATCCCGGCATAAAAGGGCGGGGCACCCCGCCTCCGCAAGAATGGCGGTAGCGATCGCCCCGTCTCGCCCGGAGGGGGTCAGGACCAGCGAGCGGCGTGAATTGTCGCCACCATCGCTCACGCGGATGGGTCGCCCATAAGACCGGCGCCCGGGCCGACGAAGTTTGGCACGCCACGCAGCACCCCCTGAAAATCATTCAGCGGGGCTCCAAGGGTCAGGCCGTCGGAGCCGATGGTGAACTCCCGAATGGTTGTCTCATGCTGCCCGGCCCGCTTCTTGATAACAGAAACGGCCCGTCGAACTTCTCCTCGGGCTTCGAAGTAACGGAGCAGGATGACCGTGTCGGCCAGATAAGTGACGTCGATCGGCGCCTTCATCTCGCCGACGAGACCATGCTGGGCGACCGTCAGATAGGTCGATGCGCCCTGGCGGTTCAGGTACTGAAGCAATTCGTGGATGTGCAGCACCAGAAACTGCTCCTGCGGCATGGCCGCCTGGTAGCCATTCAGGCTGTCGATCACCACAGTCTGGATGTCCTCGTCCGATACGCACTCGCGAACGCGCGAGGCGAACTCTCCGGGAGACAGCTCGGCGGCGTCGACCTGTTCGATGATTAGATTTCCGTCCGCCTCCATTGACCTCAGGTCGATGCCCAACTTGGCCATGCGGTCATACAGGAGGCCAAGTTCTTCATCGAAGACGAACAGGGCCGCCTTCTCTCCACGCTTCACCGCCGCCACCGCGAAGTTAATCGTGAACAGCGACTTGCCCGTGCCCGCCGGTCCCAGAACAAGCGCGCTAGAACCTCGCTCGACACCCCCGCCCAACAGGGCGTCCAGTTCAGCCACGCCGCTCGACATCGGATGGCGTGCGAAGGCCGAGTGGTGTTCCGATGCGACGATCCGGGGGTAGACCTCAAGTCCGCCGGTCTTGATGGTGAAGTCGTGATAACCGCCTCGGAAGCGACGGCTTCGGTACTTGATCACCCGGACCCGGCGTCGCTCTGCTCCATATTCGGGCGCCAGTTCCTGCAGCTGGATCACGCCATGGGCGACGCTGTGCACCGTCTTGTCGTTGATGTCGGTGGTCAGGTCGTCGAGCATCAACACGGTTGCGCCGTGCTTGGCGAAATAGTGTTTCAGCGCTAGCACTTGGCGTCGGTATCGCAACGAGCTCTGGGCCAGCAAACGGATTTCCGACAGGCTATCAATGACCACGCGGCGTGGGCTGCAGCGCTCAACGGACTCGAAGATCAACCGCGTCGTCTCGCCCAGCTCAAGGTCAGACGAATAGAGCAGGCTCTGCTGCTGCTGTTCGTCGAGCAGGCTCTCGGGCGGTACAAGTTCGAAGATGTCGACGCCCTCAAGCGACCAGCCGTGGTTCTGCGCCGTGCCACGCAGCTCCTCTTCGGTCTCGGACAGGGTGATGTAGAGACCTCGTTCGCCTAGCCGCGCCCCCTCAAGGAGGAACCGCATTGCGGAGGTGGTCTTGCCGGTTCCTGGCGCGCCTTCGAGAAGATAGACGCGTCCACGCTCCAAACCTCCCGCCAAGATATCGTCGAGCCCTGGAATGCCGAACGCGGCATCACGCTGATGGGTGTCTGCTGTCGCCACGTTAAATCCTAAGGTCCACAGTAAAGCTGTAACGCCTTTCCGCTGGAGTGGTTACATGGGGTCACCGAAGAGCACCACGTTTGCGATCTTTAATGTCTGTCCGCTTAGCTCAAGTCGGTCGCCGCTTGTCGGCCGATGTCCGCCTACCACCCCTTTGAGACATAGGGGCAGTCCGCTTTCCGGCGGGCCGCCCCAGCCTGCTCAGAGGTCAATCTGCTCTGAAATCTCCAGCGCGTCGTCCACTTCGATGCCGAGATACCTGACAGTGCTCTCAAGTTTTCCGTGCCCAAGAAGGAGTTGGCAGGCGCGTAGGTTTCCCGTCTTCTTATAGATCAAGGCCACCTTGGTCCGTCTAAGGCTATGGGTGCCATAGGCGCTCGGGTTCAGGTCGATCATCCTCACCCAGGTAACGACCAGCCGAGCGTACTGCCTGGTGCCTATGTGCTCTCCATCTCGGCTGCGGCTGGGGAACAGCCAGTCGTCACGCCGTCGTCCTCGGCGCACCAGCCAGTGAGCCAGAGCTTCCCTCGCGGCCTCCGTGATCTCGAACGGCACGGGCCGACCGGTCTTCTGTTGGATGATCGTCGATCGCTGCCGGATGACGCCACCTTGAGCAATATCGCCGAGGCGGAGTTTTACCAGATCACAGCCCCGCAGCTTGGCGTCTAGTGCGATGTTGAACATCGCAAGATCTCGGATCGATCCAACGGACTTCAGGTGGTGACGGATCGCCCAGATGTGCTTTGGCTTGAGCGGGGCCTTCGCTCCAGTCATTCGACCAGCGTTCCAGGGTTTGCGGGGTAAACGAAATAGATCGGGCTGGCTCATGGCCACCTCCCACGATCAACGCCCCCCTCCGCACGATACGCTCCAAACAGCGCAGATGCGCCAGCAGCGGACATTGGACGACCGGCGAGAAGCGGACATTCGCAGGATGCCCGGCTCACCGTCCGCCTCCGGATCGCTCTAGTGCGGCCTACCACGCTGCAAGCCTAGGCGGGCCCTCAGCCTGCCTGATCGGGTGGACGGTCTGCTTCCCATCGTGAACTCAACGCCGGTGGAATTTCGATTTTCTCGGGTGGCCAATGCCGAAACGCCGCCGGCGGCTCAAACGTCTCTTCTAGGCTCCGGCGCACATGCAAACTGAGATACGTAAAGTATCCACTCAGGTCCGATTGCGATGCCATCATCCGCTCCAGTTCAGCCCGATGCAGCCATCCACGATCAACGAGAACCTCACCCCTAGCGTTGACGCGACGACCATGGGTCATGGCGGCGGCCTCGGGACCGTCGCTAATGACGGCGGTGATCGCGTGTACGAACTGGTTTCGGTAGCTTCGGAGTTGCTCAAACACGTCTACAGCGTGAAGGACATGGTCGGCCACATCCTCTGGCAGCTTTCTGATCGCCAAGGCCTTGAGCGAGTTGCATACGCCTTGGGACCCCATGTTAGCGGTCAGAATATGTGTCGTGTCGGCTGCTCCGCTGACGAGCGCGATCATTTCCACCATGTCCGCCTCAAGACTGTTCCAGTCAGCGATCATGCGCCCGACTAGAGCGTACATTTCGGTCGGTGATGTGTAAGTCATCAGAGTTGCCTGCGTCGTCACGCTGACGTCGATCTCTAGCAGCCTCCATCCCAGTTTCCGACTGGAAGAAGGCGGCTCAGTGATGAACCACCCCTCGCCGAGTTTGCAATGCGCCGTGAGCGGACATAGATGGCCTGCTGCGGATCGATCCTAACGATCGCCACGTCGTACTCGCTCAGAACCTACGAACCTCTCAGTACGGCGCTCTACACGGCGCGAAGCTTCGATCATCTATCTCAGCGAACGACGCGCCGACTAACGCCAACCTAGAGGTAGCTTGGTCTGCGGCCGCCATCGAGGAGGCCGATATCGACTGACGACACGCCGAACTCGCGCTCACGCCACAGTGATCCTCCGCTTCATCGTTCGACGCATCTTTCGATCGCCGGTGTCGCCAAAAGCTCCATTGATTGACCAAACACTTGATCAAAGCCGGACAAGTTGGGCCGTTACGGCCCACTTCGGACCGAAGCTGGCGAACAATTAGCGCAACACCCCGTTAAAAGGTTGATGTGATGATTGACCAACCACGTTGAACGATTACGTTGAGCGCATGAGAGATGACACAATGAGCATCTGGACGATCATCGACGAAATCGCCACGCACCTTCATGGCGCCAAGGATGGCAAGGTTGA
The DNA here is from genome assembly GCF_032067225.1 of Brevundimonas vesicularis. Taxonomy (GTDB): domain Bacteria; phylum Pseudomonadota; class Alphaproteobacteria; order Caulobacterales; family Caulobacteraceae; genus Brevundimonas; species Brevundimonas vesicularis_F. The sequence goes on from NZ_DAMBJX010000054.1 coordinate 4,378, forward strand.
TGCGACGGTTGATGCGATGCTTTCCGCACTTTCGGAAACCATCGCTGACGCGCTTCCCACCGCCAACCAGACCGTGCTGCGCGAGGGCGCGTTAGCTCTGCGACGCGCTCTAGACGCGGCGGGCGAGGTTGACGAAGCTTCAGCGACGTTTGCTGCTGGCCAGCTGGCGGCGGCGGCGGATCTGCTCGGCTTTGCAGCAGGCCGCGCCGCAACCGACGAAGCGGTCGCGCTTGCCGCACGCCCTACCCATTCCGCGCTTCTCGCTGCGCTGACGAAGGATGCGCGAAGCAATGGCTACCTCCAGAAAGCGCTTGGGGGCGTGACAGACGCATACGTCTGCCGCCTGCTGAAAGAGCTTCGAACCGCAGGTCTCGTCACGACGCAGAAGCGTGGTAGGGAAGCGTTCAACACATTGACGCCAGCTGGGCGACTGCTCGCGGCAAGCCAAGCCTTGGCTCAGGCACCGAAGATTCAGCTGCCGGTCACGATGGATATGTCGCAGTTTAACTACATGCTGAACGCCATTCCAGTCGCCAACGATTTCGGCAGCGAGATTCCCCGCCTTCAAGTGGCGCACTGATGGCTGGAAAGGTTACGACGTTTTACTCCTTTAAGGGAGGAAACGGCCGCAGCATGTCCCTGGCCAATGTCGCCTGGGCGCTGGCGACTAATGGCGAGAAGGTCTTAGTCATCGACTGGGACTTAGAGGCCCCAGGCTTACATCGATATTTCCACCCATTCCTGGAGGATCCCGATCAAACCCGTTCACTGGGCTTGATCGATCATATCTGGGCCTATGTGGAGAAGCGGTCCGCAGGATCTTTGAGCCCTTTGGATCTCGAGGCGCTAGCCAGCGCGGAGGGCATTGTCCAATCCCTCGAACTTCCGCTGCGCAAACACACAGGCCAACTGCACTTCATCGGCGCAGGCCGTCAGGATGACGAATACAGCGCCAAAGTCGGAGGCCTGGATTGGTCCACCTTCTACGCCAAGTTCGGCGGAGAAGCGTTCCTGGACGCGATGCTCAAGTGGGCCCGCTCACGATACACCCAAATTCTGATCGATAGTCGGACCGGGGTTGCTGACACCGCCGGCGTCTGCACGACGCAGCTTCCCGACCAGGTCGCGCTATTCTTGGTCTACAATCGACAAAGCATCGAAGGCACCGCGGCGGTCGCACGCTCGATCATGAAAGGACGTCGCGATCGCGGTCAGCCGCCGGTTGAACTCTTCGTCTGCCCTTCGCGCGTCGAGGAACGCGGCAATATCGATGCCGCTCGGCGGTACACACTTGTTCGACTTGCTCCAGCCATCCAGCGCGCTCGAGCTGTCCTGATGACGGAGTTGAAGCGCAACGAGATCCGCCACTACCCGTGGTGCGCGTTCGAAGAGAAGCTGGCGGTGTTCGAAGATGAGCCCGATGAACGCGGATCTCTGCTGGACGCCATGCACATCATGGCGTCTCGACTGGCAGGTCGCAAACGCATTGAACCGGTTAAGATCCCTCCGCAGGTCATCGAGCTCTATTGGCGTCGGGCGGCGTTTGACGACCCACGTCTTGCGGATCTTGAAGAACTGGCGTCGGCGCCTGCGACCGAGATCGTCACCAAACTCGTCCCCTGGCTCGAAGGCGCATTAAAGCAACCCGAGGAGCGGACCGATTGGCTGGCTCAGCTGGCCGAAACCTGCGTCGAGCGCGCTGCAACTATCGCGGAAACTGCGAATTCCGACATCGCCGCGTTCTTGAGCGATGGCGGACTTGAGCTCGGCCTACGGGTCTATGAACGCGAGGGGCGAAGCTTCCGAATGCGCTTTGCGCAAATGCTTGGAAGTCGATCGGACTTCCTCCAGCAGATCGGCCGTTTGGATGAGGCTTTGGATGCGGCGACCGAGTCCGCGACGCTTTTCGGCCGCGATGCTAGCTCTCTGGCCCAATGGCGACAGGTTCGCGCGCTGGAGCGAGTGGCTGAGCTTCAAGACGCCCAAGGCCGGCACGAGGACGCGCTCGGGACCTATCGGGAAATGGTCGCCCGATTGAACAGCTTTGCTATTCGAGATCTTCCAATGGGGGGGGCGATAGAGGCGCTGCGTGCGCGCCGGCTGTTGGCGTCGGCGCTCTTCAAACGAGGCGAACTGCCTGAAGCCTTCTCTATTCTCGATCATGCCATACGCGACCTGTCAGGGCTCGACCAAGAATTCAGAGCGCGAAATAGCCCAGAGATCGCGGCGCTACTGTCCGCGCACGTGGAAGTCGCTATGGCGCTGGATCCATCCTTGGGAGAGCGGGTGCTCAAGCAAGCCCGTTTGCGACTGGACACCATCAGCGAATTTCGCGGTGCTCGGGTCTCATTGCAGCGCAGTCTCGTTCTTGCCGAAGCCATGGGCCTACTGCGGTCTGGCAGGCCAGAAACGGCCCTTATCGCACTGGATGTCCTGGACGAAGATGGCAGACGATCCGCAGCCGCCTTGGAGACGCTGGCAGCGATCCACCTAGAGCTCGATCGGCCAGACGAGGCTCAGATGTATCTTCAGCAGGCCATCGCTCGCTATCCGGCTCTGCCGCCGGCGTCCGTCATCGAGCTGATCCGCAGAACGATCGAGCGGACCGGCGACCCCCATCTTCTTATGGAGCTGATGCTTGCCAGTAATCGGGGGAACCGACGGGGCTTCGTCGAGAGCGAGGAAGTCCTCGCAATGATCGAGAGCGTGAAAGCTGCTGTGTCTCCCGAGCGGCGCAAGGGCCTTGAGGTCTTGGTCAAGCTAATGTCTGATCCGCACGGACGACGCCTTCCCCCAAACAAGGCCTAATATGACCCCTGGGGAGCTGTTCGCAAAACTATGGATCCAGGTGAGCCCGCACGCCGGCAGCGTGCGAGCGGCCCCCTGGCCGGACAAGGGCGCGCGCGAATGCACGCCGCTGGCCGCCCTTCTGACCGGAGGCTCAGGCCCGGACGTGGCTAAAGAGATCATCGCCTACCTTGCGGGTGGGGATCCAGGGTTTGCGTGCACTGTCGCCGCCACCGAGCTGGACCGACGCGCCTTCGTTGTGATGTGCGCCTTGGATGTTGCGGCGATGGAGATTCATCCCTCGATGCTGACCCGCGTGGGCGGGTCAGCGATAGCGGTCTCTCCGACACTGGCCCTGATGAAACAGGAGCGCGCGAAAACGGGCTTCTACGGCGGACATCGGAAGCATCGCACGCTGCCGAAGGGCCGCTTGACGTATCGCGCGGCCGACCCGGAAATCGATGACGCCAGCGGTGCCAACCTGGAGACTCACTTTGAGTACCTGACCGTCCTGGAGCCCTTAAACAAGGGCTTCACGGTCAATGTATTTGTGGTTTCACCGCGTAAGAGCCCACTGTTGGCTCCGCCGACCCAGATCGGTTTTGCACCGATCGCGGAGGATGCCGACGATCTCGTTTTCAAGGCCACTGTACGCGGCAAGCGTCCCTATCTGGACGCCCAGCCGGCGGAACCGGACAAGCTCCAAGCCCGAACGAGCGCCGCCGTCGGCGATCTCCTCGATCGTGGCGCAGAGCTGGTCGTACTGCCTGAGCTCGTGGTCCCAGCCGCTGCGGTCGCGGCCCTCAAGTCAGATCTCCACGGCCGCTCAGGTCGTGAGGCCATTGTGGTGAGCGGAAGCGGACTGTCGACCGAGGTCGGAGCCGACAAGCTTCACTTCAACGAGGCCGTCGTCATGGACGGCAAGGGTCGAGAGCTATTCCGCCAGCGCAAGGTGCACCCCTTCAATATGGCCGCCGACAGAATGGAAAAATGTCGGGTTCCTTTTGCAAAAGGGCACGAGAAGCAAGCCCATCTTGAGGATATCCAGCCCGACACGTGCATTGAGGTCTGCGACCTGCATGGCTCGGGACGTTTGATGGTCTCCATCTGCGAGGACCTGGAGCAGGACGTGCCTGGCGGATCGGTGGCTCGGGCGCTGCGTCCCGACTGGCTCATCACGCCGGTCCTAGATGTCAGTCAGTCGCTAGGGCGTTGGACGCACCAGCGCGCGATTGAGGTTGGGAGGAAGACAGGGTCCCACGTGGTCGTCAGCTGCAGCGCAACCCTCAGCGTTCGCTATCACAGCAAAGTCTCGCTCGATGAGGTCGCTCCAGACGCTTTGGGCGTGGGCCTGCTCTACGAAGGCGCAAACAGAAAAGTGCGCGTCATCGACGCGGCGGAAGATACCTCCCTACCCCGCGCCATCATCGCGCAATGGGATCCCGATAACTGGGAGCAGGATCGCGTCGTGTCGGCCGCAATCTCCTGAAGCCGCGCCGCCGGGTGCCCAAGCCTTCTTAGGTTGGGGCCTCAAGCCAATCCATTCTGGATGTTAGCGAATGTCAGCAACGGACCTACGTAACATCGGCAAAGAGCCAGAGCTGTGCTTTGAACAACTGATTGACGCCTTGCCCAAAAGCGGACGTCGCCAAAGCCCGAATTGAGTCAGTAACGGACAAACTGCCGCCCCCGAATCTTATCCACAGGAACGCGGCAGAAGGAAAATTTGACGATGCCACAGCTCTGGCAACGTATGCCGTTGCAACATTGCCTAGATCAGAACCTGCAACAGCCTTCTGGTCGCTGATCAACAATAAATTCACTCTATACAGTGTTTTAGCGGCGCAACAGTCGCCGAACTTGTCCCATCTGCGAAATAAATTGATTAGGACGGGTAGGACGAGCTAGGTCGCCGAAGCCTTCCACTGCTCGAACAAGGACTTCGGCAAGGCATCGTAGAGGTCGTCTGAGGTCAGTCCCGGTCCAAAGCGTTCTGCGGCATCGGAATGAAGCCAGACGGCGGCGCAAGCGGCGTCGAAGCTGTCCATGCGCTGCGCCGCCAATCCGCCGATCATGCCGGCCAGCACGTCGCCGGTTCCGGCCGTGGCCAGCCACGGCGAGCCGTTTTCGTTTCGGCGGACGCGACCATCAGGCGATGCGATCAGCGTCTGGGCGCCCTTCAACACGATCGTCGCCTGGGCCGCTCGGGCCGCCTCTTGAATGGCCATTTCGCGGCCTTGCGCAAGCAGGCCTGGGAACAGTCGTTCGAACTCGCCTTCATGCGGCGTCAGGATGTCGTCGCGATCCAACACGGCGAACAGTTCGGCCGTTCGACCTTTGAAGACCGACAGGCCGTCGGCGTCGATCACCAGAACGGCGCCGGTCGAACCAAGCGCCTGAATGTTCGCGATCGTCGCATCGTCTAGACCTGCGGCTGGGCCGATCACCACGGCGTCGCTGCCGGCGGCTTCTCGACTTAAGTTTTCCGGTGAAGAAAAAGGCGTCAACATCACCGCTTGCACAGCCGGCGCGATAACCGACGCCGCATCTGGCGGACAGAGGATTCGCACGACCCCAGCGCCCATCCTGAGACCCGCATGAGCTGCAAGTCGCGCAGCGCCGGTATGATGCGCCTTTCCCGAAACGACCGCCAAACGTCCACGCGCATGCTTGTGCGTTTCCGCGCTCGGCCAAGGCAGAAAATTGCGCCAGATCGCCGGGTCGTTGGTTTCTATCATCCGCGTTCCGATTATCCTTCGCCAGCCTGCGAAAATCGCTTGCTTTGAGCGGCCCTGCTGTGTCCCATTCGCGCCCGAGCGCCGCTGCATTCCGTGCGCCGCTCCGGGGTCGCCATGAAGAAAATTGAAGCCATCATCAAGCCCTTCAAGCTGGATGACGTCAAAGAGGCGCTCCAGGACGTGGGCGTGCAAGGCATGACTGTGCTGGAGGCCAAGGGATATGGTCGCCAGAAGGGTCATTCCGAACTGTATCGCGGCGCAGAATACGTCATCGACTTCCTGCCCAAGATCAAGATCGAGGTGGTCGTCGCCGACGACCTCGCGCCCGCAGTTGTCGAGGCCATTCAGACCTCGGCTCGCACAGGCAAGATCGGCGACGGCAAGATCTTCGTGTCCGACGTCGCCGAAGTGATCCGCATCCGCACCGGCGAAACCGGAGCCCAAGCCGTCTGACCTGACTACCCTCCCCGGCCCTCGGCCCTCGGGTCGCTGTCCGGTCTCCTCCCCAAACGACAAGAACAGGACTTTCCGAGAATGAGCGCCAGCAAGATCCTCAAAGAGATCAAGGATGAGGAGGTCCAATATGTGGACGTCCGCTTCACCGACACGCGCGGCCGTCTGCAGCACGTCACCTTCGACGTCGATTTGGTCGACGAGGACTTCCTGAACGAAGGCACGATGTTCGACGGCTCGTCGATCGCCGGCTGGAAGGCTATCAACGAGTCCGACATGCTGCTGAAGCCGGACCTGACCACGGCCTATATCGATCCCTTCTATCAGCAGAAGACGATGTTCCTGTTCTGCGACGTGCTGAACCCGGACACCGGCGAGCCCTACAACCGCGACAGCCGCTCGATGGCCAAGAAGGCGCTATCCTACGTCCAGTCGTCGGGCGTGGGCGACCAGGTCTTCTTCGGACCGGAGGCCGAGTTCTTCATCTTCGACGACGTACGCTGGTCCACCCAGCCGCACGACACCGGCTACAGCTACGATTCGACCGAGTTGCCCGCCAACACCGGCGCTGAGTATTCCGAAGGCAACATGGGCCATCGCCCTGGGCCCAAGGGCGGTTATTTCCCCGTCAATCCGGTCGATTCCGGCCAGGACCTGCGCGGCGAAATGCTGGGCGTCATGCGCGATCTGGGCCTTCAGCCCGAGAAGCACCACCACGAGGTGGCTCCGGCTCAGCACGAACTAGGCCTGAAGTTCTCGGACCTGCTGACCATGGCCGACCGCCTGCAGCTTTATAAGTACGTGATCCACAATGTGGCCCACGCCTACGGCAAGTCGGCGACCTTCATGGCCAAGCCGATGTTTGCGGACAACGGTTCGGGCATGCACGTCCACATGTCGATCTGGAAGGACGGCAAGCCCCAGTTCGCCGGCGACCAGTACGCCGGTCTGTCTCAGGAGTGTCTGTGGTACATCGGCGGCATCATCAAACACGCCAAGGCCATCAACGCCTTCGCCAACTCGACCACCAACAGCTACAAGCGTCTGGTCCCCGGCTATGAAGCCCCGGTGAAGCTGGCCTATTCGGCCCGCAACCGTTCGGCCTCGATCCGCATCCCGCACGTCTCCTCGCCCAAGGCCAAGCGTCTGGAAGCCCGCTTCCCCGACCCTATGGGCAATCCTTATCTGACCTTCGTGGCCCTGCTGATGGCCGGTCTGGACGGGATCGAGAACCGCATCGATCCGGGCGCGCCCGCCGACAAGAATCTCTACGACCTGCCGCCGGAAGAGCGCGGCTCGATCCCCGAGGTCTGCGGCTCGCTGCGTGAAGCGCTGGAGAACCTGGATAAGGACCGCGCCTTCCTCAAGAAGGGCGGCGTCATGGATGACGACTTCATCGACAGCTACATCGAGCTGAAGATGGAAGAGGTGATGCGTCTGCAACTGCACCCGCACCCGGTCGAGTTCGACATGTACTATAGCTGCTGATCACCTGATCGCATTCAAGACAAAGGGCCGGGGATCGCTCCCCGGCCCTTTTTGCATTGCTTGGCTACTTCGAGCAGCGATCGACAGGCCAACTTGGCGCTAAGCGATCTCGGCTTCCAGATCGTCCGCCTTCTTGCGGCGCAACTCGATCAGTCGCACGCACCAGATTGAAATTTCGTAGAGAATGACCAGCGGCACAGCCAGCATCAGTTGGCTGATCGGATCGGGCGGCGTGACCACGGCTGCGACCACGACGACAGCGACGATGGCGTAGCGACGACCGGCCGCCATGACCTTGGAGCTGATCAGGCCAGCGAGGCCCAGAAGAGTCGTCACCACGGGTAGCTGGAAGCAAAGACCGAAGGCGAGGAGTAGCGAGGTCACCAGGCTGAGGTAGTCGGAAATCTTCGTGGTTTGCGCCACGGATATCCCGTCGGTGGCGACCTGCTGGCTCAGCGAGAACAGCATCACGAACGGCAGCATGACGTAATAGACCAACGCCCCGCCCAGGCAGAACATCACAGGCGCGGCGATCAGGAACGGCAGAAAAGCCCCGCGCTCGTTGCGATAGAGACCCGGCGCCACGAAACGGTACATCTGCCACGCCATGACTGGGAAGGTCAGGACCGCCGCGCCAAAGGCCGCGATCTTCATCTTGGTGAAGAGCTGTTCCAGCGGCGCCGTGGCGATCAGTTGAACAACGGCGGCGCTGCCTGGCGGATAGGGTTTGATCCCCGTCATCACCGCGATCAGTTCGATGGGATTGGCGTGCCCGCCGGTCGCCAAAGCTGCGGCATGGATCGCCACGGCGGCCTGATACGGCTTGATCAGCGCAATCTGGATCTGATTGGCGAAGGCGAAGCAGAGAATGAAGGCCAGGAAGAAAGCCACCACACAGATGAGCAGTCGTCCGCGCAGCTCGATCAGGTGATCCATCAAAGGCGCGCGTGACGCCTCGATCTCGGCCTCGTCACGATCGGAAGGCGTCACAGGTCAGCGGCTTTCTTGCGCGAGGTCTTGGGCTTGGCGGTTACAGGCTTGGTCTTGGCGGCGGGCGCGGCGGTCTTCGGTTTGGCGGCTGAGCGAGGTTTGGCCGTCGCCGATCCGGCGACGGACGTCCCCGCCTTGGCCTTTGGGGCTGTTCGCTTGGGTTTCGTCGCCGTAACGGGCTCAACAGGCGCCGGCGTGTCAGGCCATTCGTCGGCCGCAGACGTCATGATCGGCGCCTCCGTTTCGGGCGCAGGCAGGGCAGCCGCCGGAGTTGGCCCAGTCAATCCGGCGTTGATGTCCTTGAAGGCGGCGTCCGCCTCGGCGCCCAGGGGATACATGGCCCCCTGCCCCGTCCGCAGCGCCTCGACCTCTTTGCGCAGGTCGTCCAGTTCGGACTGACGCGCCATCTCGTCGAAACTGGATCGGAACTCATTGGCCATGGCGCGCGCCTTGGCCACCATCTGACCGACGCGACGCATCAGGACAGGCAGGTCCTTTGGCCCCACGACAAGCAGGGCCACCAGACCGATCACCACTAATTCGAAACCCCCGATACCGGGGCCGAGCCCGCCCATGCGTCAGCCCTTACAGACGACGACTAGCGCTTCAGCTCTTCCTTTTCCGCCTCGGTGCGCGGCAGCGAACTGACGCCCTCGTGCGGGCCGTCCTTCTTGTCTTCGTCCTTCAGGCCGTCCTTGAAGGCGCGAATGCCCTTGGCGGCGTCGCCCATGATGCCCGACAGCTTGCCCCGGCCGCCGAACAGCAGCGCGATGACGACGATGACGATGGCCCAGTGCCAGATGCTCATGGAGCCCATGGCTAATCTCCTCGCGGGGATCGGTCATCCGATCCCATCCACTCTTATTCGACCCGCATATAGGCGCAGTGATGGCCCCGCGCCAAGGGAGGCTGTAGGTCTGCGCGACCATGAGTCCCTCCGATCACGTCATCATCCACACGGACGGCGCCTGCAAGGGCAATCCGGGCCCCGGAGGCTGGGGCGCCGTGCTTCAGGCCGGCGGCGGTCATGAAAAGGAATTGTGGGGCGGCGAGCCCAACACGACCAACAATCGCATGGAGCTGATGGCCGCCATCATGGCGCTGGAAGCCCTGAAACGCCCCTGCAAGGTCGAACTGCACACCGACAGCAAATACGTCATGCAGGGAATCACCGAATGGATGCGCGGCTGGAAGGCGCGCGGTTGGCTCACGGCCGACAAGAAGCCTGTGAAAAACGCGGACCTGTGGCAGCGGCTGGACACGGCGCGCCTGCGTCACGACGTGAAATGGCGATGGGTGAAGGGCCATGCCGGCCATGAACTGAACGAACGCGCCGACCAACTGGCGAATCGCGGTGTCGCGGAACTGCCCCGGCGCTAGACCGCCTCCACCTCCTTGTCCGGCTCGGCTGGACGTCGGCGTACGCGCGACCCGCTCATCACCGCGCCAAAAAGGGCTGTGACGGCCGCGATCACCCATGACCGACGCCGTTGATCGGAGCGGCCGACAGCAGGAAAGCCACCACCACGGCGCCCAGGGATTGGCCGACGACCCGCGCCATGCCCAGGGTTCCACCCGCTGCGCCGGCGCGACCTTTCGGGGCCTCCGACAACATGGCGCGATTGTTGGGCGACTGGAAAAATCCGAAGCCCGCGCCGCAAAGGGCCATGCGCCAGATGATGTCGAACTGCGTCGAATCGGCATTGAGAAAACTGAGCGCCATCAGGCCGCAAGCAAACAGACTAAGGCCGATGGCGCCCAGCACGCCCGCCGAATAGCGATCAGACAGATGGCCGGCCAGCGGCGCTGCGATCATGGTCGCCAGTGGCCAAGGCGTCATAAGCAAGCCGGTCTGGACCGCCGTAAGCCCCAACGCTCCCTGGAGAAAGAAAGGCAAGGCCACGAACGCCATCATCTGAGCGGTGAAGGATATGACCGATGTTGCGACCGACAGGCTGAACATCGGTCGCGCCAGCACGTCGAGGGGGATCAGCGGCGACGTCCGAGAGCGCTCGTGGCGAATCAGCAAGATCCCGGCTGCCAGCCCTGCCCCTGTCAGACCGAAACCCAAAACGGCCGCTTCGCCATGCGCCAGCGATTGAAGGCCGGTGATCAGCAGGCCAAACGCGGCGGCGTTCAGCGCAGCCCCGACCCAATTCAGCTTTCGCGGCTGAAGTCGGTTGTGCGGCAGAGTGAAACCCGCCAGCGACACCGCCAACAGGCCAATCGGCACATTCAGCGCAAACAGCCAGCGCCAGTGTCCGAGAGCCAAGATAGCGCTGGCGATGGTCGGCCCCGCCGCCGCCGCCAGCGAAACGATCACCGCGTTGATCCCGACTGCGCGACCCAGCAGTCGCTGCGGATAGGTGTAACGGACCAAGGCTCCGTTGACGCTCATGATGCCCGCTGCACCGAACCCCTGAACAACGCGGGCGAGGCTGAGCGTCTCGATGGAGTTGGCGAACACACACGCGATGGAGGCCAGGGTGAACACGGCCAGTCCCGCCTGTGACACACGCCGATAGCCAACGATTTCGCCCAGCGACGCCAGTGGCAAAAGAGCGACCACGATGGCGATCTGATAAGCGTTGACGATCCAGATCGAGGCGGCCGATGACGCCTGTAAATCCTGCGCAATCGACGGCAGGGCGACATTGGCGATCGCGCCATCCAGAACGGCAAGCGTGATGCCCAAGCCGATGGACACGATGGCCCAATAGCGCCTGGGTGTCGGCAAGCCGTCCGTGACGGCGTTCTGGCTGTCTGTCATGCCTGACGAACGCCGATGCGACCGTTGCGTTCAGACGGGTGATTGCACCGTCAGCAAAGAGCCGTTCACGCGCGTCACGACGACATCCTGTCCTTCGATCGGCGCCTCGCCCACGATCTCGGCCGGCCACTCGGCGCCAGAGATGAAGACGCGACCGCGGCCCGCGACGAACGTCTCGACCACCCGCGCCCGCTGGCCGACCAGGCGGCTGTCACGGTCATTGATGTCGGGACCGTCGGGATTGGCTTTGGAGATCAGACGACGGGACAGCAGGGTGGCCATGACGGTGAGAACTGCGAAGACGGCGACTTCTCCCGGCAGGCCCAGGCGCACGCCCGCCGCCGTCATGACCGCGACGACTCCAGCCGAAACAGCGGGCCACAACAGCCATTCGGTCGAGAACATCGCCTCGACCGCCAGCAGCAGAACCCCGATCGCCAACCAGATCCAGAACGGCTGGGCGACATAGAGATCAGCAAGCGACATCATCGGGCAGCCTCCTTGGATCAGGCCGAGGGTGGAACGGAGCCCCCGGCGGGGCGGCGGGGCGGCGCGGGCCGCATAGGCGGCGTCGCGGCCGAGTTTTGATCCTTGGCCAGGCTGACCATCTCGCCGATGCCGGCGATCGTGCCGACCAAGGAGCCCATTTCGGCGGGCACGATGACGGTGCGCTGCTGCGGACTGCGCGCCAGTTCCGCGAAGGCCTCGACGTATTTCTGAGCCACGAAATAGTTGATGGCGTTGACATCCCCGCGAGCGATGGCTTCCGACACCATGGCGGTAGCGCGGGCCTCGGCCTCGGCCTCACGCTCGCGCGCCTCGGCGTCGCGGAAGGCCGCTTCCTTGCGACCCTCGGCTTGAAGGATGGCGGCCTGTTTGGCGCCCTCGGCGCGGGCGATGGCGGCGGATTTCTCGCCGTCGGCCTCGGTGATGACGGCGCGACGTTCACGCTCGGCCTTCATCTGGCGAGCCATGGCGTTGGTGATGTCGGTCGGCGGGGTCAGGTCCTTGATCTCGATCCGATTGACCTTGACGCCCCACGGTTCGGTCGCCGCGTCGATGACATGCAGCAGGCGCGTGTTAATGCTGTCGCGCTGGCTCAGCACCTCATCCAGTTCCATCGAACCGACCACGGTCCGCAGATTGGTCATGCACAGCTGCGAGATCGCATAGGGCAGATCATCGACGCGATAAGCGGCGCGAGCGGAATCCATCACCTGGATGAAGACGATTCCGTCGACCTTCACCATGGCATTGTCCTTGGTGATGACCTCCTGGGTCGGCACGTCCAGCACCTGTTCCATCATGTTCATGCGGCGGCCAACGCGTTCCACGAATGGCGTCAAAAAGCCGATGCCGGGGCTCAGCGTCTTCGTGTATTTTCCGAAGCGTTCGACTGTGAACTCACGGCCTTGCGGCACGATCTTGATCACGCTGATCAACAGCACGATGGCCAGCAGCAGCACGACGCCGGCGAAGATGGTGGTCACGTCCATTCAGATCCCTCCCTGACGCGGCAAGCCTACCCGCTGCGCGCGAGCGGCGCCAGACAAACCGAGAGGACGGCCGCTTTAAAGGTCGTGCTTGGCCCGCCAGGCCGCGAGACGCACGCTGACGTCACGCTCGATGTCGCCGTAGAAAAGATTGTAGGGGACGATCTTGCGCCGGTCCGCCCAACTGCCGCCAGCCGTCAAGAAATCGGCGTCCGGCGCGCTATGCCACAACAGGCCGCCACGGCATTCGGTGGAGATCAGCCGGCCAGTCAGGGCCGGTCGGGCGCCCCATTCCAAGCCGGTCGCATTGGTGGCGCCGCTGTGCTGACGCGCCGCGGCACGCGGCTTACTCGCAGCACCCGTTACCGGATTCACGCAGATGGGGTCAGTGGACAGGTTCACCAGATCGCCGCGATCGTCCCATTCGAGAGCGCGTCTCAGCTTGCGCCGCGCGCCCGTTTCGTCGCCGTCCTGCACCGACGCCCATGCCACGATACATCCCGTTTGATCGGCGGCGTCGCAGGGCGAGATCGCCTGCCGGAACATCTCGCGCCCGACCAAGGTCTCGATCAGATAAGCGGCGACAAGCCTGTCCTTCAGCGCCGAATTGGCGCGGAGTTGGTCGCGAACCAGACGCGCTGTCAGCTCTCCGCCCTGTTCGACGCCGGCGATAACGATGGGGCCGGCGGGATGCCGTTGCAGCCACAGGTCGAAGGCGGCCTTTACGTCCTCATAAGCGAAGGCACGCGCCTCGCGCGCGTCATCGCGTAAGGTCAGCCGGGTGTAAAGGCTGGCTTGGCGGTACAGCGGCGCGCTGACCCGGCCTTCTCGGGCGAAGGGCGACGCATAATTCGGCAGCACGACGCGCCGCATATAGGCGTTGGCCCGCGCATCGTCGATCGGCCCATTCCACTCGGCCCCGCCGTCAAAGGTGGTCGGCATGACGAAGAAGACCGCCGCCTGGTTGAGTGTGCCCTGGTCAACCAACGCCCAGCAGGATGTCTTTCGATAGTCGGGGGCGGGCGGCGGCTTGTAGGTCTGGAACGGCACCTGCGGGTCTAGACCTGCTCTCAGAATGTCGCCGCTCCACACCGCAACGGCGGCCGTCAGC
>NZ_DAMBJX010000055.1:0-17106 GCF_032067225.1 Brevundimonas vesicularis
TCCGCTTCTTCGACTTCCGCGCCAAGCCGTGCGGTCGGTCGGATCCGATCCATCGACGCCCTGCGCGGGCTGGTCATCCTGCTGATGCTTGTCGATCACGCGCGGGAGTTCTTTTTCATCCACGCCCAGGTCTCGGACCCGATGAATGTGGAGACGACCTCGCCGGCGTTGTTCTTCACCCGGCTGTCGGCCCATCTGTGCGCGCCGGTGTTCGTGGCCCTGACGGGAATGGGGGCCTGGCTTTACGGAAACAAGCAGGCAGGCGGCGGGCACGGAGCCGGCGCGGCATCGGCTTTTCTGCTGAAACGCGGTCTGTTTCTGGTCGTGCTGGAACTGACGGTGGTCAACTTCGCCTGGACCTTCGCGATCACGCCCGAGTTGATCTATCTGCAGGTGATCTGGGTCATCGGCCTGTCGATGATCGCGCTGGCGGCCCTGGTGCATCTGCCGCGCGCGGTGCTTATCGGCGTGGGGTTGGTCATCGTGTTGGGTCACAATCTGCTGGACCCGATCACCATCGCGGCAGGGCAGCCGGGACATGCGATCTGGGCCGTGCTGCATGATCGCGGCTTCATCGATTTGCCGTGGAGTGGCCAGGCGAGGACCTCCTACCCGCTTCTGCCGTGGATCGGCGTGGCGGCGCTGGGCTACGCCATTGGGCCGTGGTTCGCAGGCGGGCAGAGGACGCGGCTGAGGCGGCTGGTGCTGACGGGGCTGGGCGCGCTCGCTCTGTTCGTCGTGCTGCGGGCGATCAATGTCTATGGCGATGCGCCGTGGGCCGTGCAGGCGACGCCGATCCAGACGGTGATGAGCGTTCTGAACCTGACCAAATATCCGCCGTCGGCCGACTTTCTGCTGCTGACGCTGGGCGTCGGGGCGCTGATCCTGGCGGGGCTGGAAAGAGCGCCGGAGCGGTTGGTCGGCGTGCTGGCGGTCTTTGGCGGAGCGCCGCTGTTCTTCTATCTGATCCACCTCTATGGGCTGCATCTGCTGAATCTGGCGGCCCTGATGCTGTTCGGCGCCAATCAGGGCGAGGGCTTCGGCGTGCCCGGCGTCGGCTGGGTATGGCTGCTGGCGGCCGTGGTCGCCGTGCCCTGCTGGTTCGCCTGCCGCTGGTTCGGCGGGGTCAAGCGGCGCAGTTCGCAATGGTGGATGAAGTATCTCTGAGACGGGAAAATGCGCGGCGCCAGTTTCCCTGAACCGCCGATGTCTCTAGGGTCCGCCGCCAACGTCCAGACCATGAGGCCCCCCGTGAAAGACACCGACCTGAAGCGCATCGAGGCGCACCTCAAGCGCACCTTCAACACCGGCGGCATCATCGTGAAGGCCCGCCCCAAGCAGAATGACTCTGCCGAGGTCTATGTCGGCGACGAGTTCATCGGCATCGTCTTCGAGGATGAGGACGAGGAAGGCTCGTTCATGTTCGAAATGGCGATTCTGGCCGAAGATCTTCCGGCCTAAAACGCCGACCGATCCGACCGCCCGGCGTGAATGCGCCGGGCGGTTTTCGTTTGGGCCGACCTGTTCAGCGATACGGGCCGGTCAGCGCGTGGGGGCCGCGCGTTCGAGGCCGTACAGCGCCTCGACGATGTCCTCGGCCTTTTGCTGGACCAGTTGCTGGGCGTCGTGGACGCCGCGATTGTAGAAGGCGCCGCCGATCTCCTTGCCAATGAAGTCCAGCAGCATCTCGGCCGGAAGCTGGCCGAGTTCCTGATCCAGTTCGCGGGCGAAGTAGTCGCGCAGTTTGGCGGTGATCGCCGCGCGGTCTTCCTTGGAGATTTCGATCGGCTTCATGCGACCTCGGCTAAGGCTTCTTCGGCGGCGACCCAGGCGGCTTCGGCGGCGGCGAGATCAGCCTCGGTCTTGGCGCGAGCGCGGGTCAGGCCTTCCAGGGCCTTGGGATTGCTGACCGAGGCGGTGGCCATGTCGTCGTCGATGCGGGCGATCTCGGCCGTCAGGCGGGTCATGGTCTCCTCCGCCTTCTTGACCGCGTGACGCAGGGTCGAGGGCGAAGGGCCCGATTTCTTGTCGTTTTTGCGGTTCTTGTGGTTCTGGGCACGGGCGCTTGAGTCTGCTTTGGCCTCTTCCTTCTTGATCTGGCTGGGCTTGGCGATGGCCTGTTTGGCGCGGTCGAGGACGAATTTGGCGTAGTCGTCCATGTCGCCATCAAAGGGTTTCACCGTGCCGTCGGCGGCCAGCCACAGGCGATCCGCCACCATCTCCATCAACGAGCGGTCGTGGGTGATCAGGATGACGGCGCCGTTGTAATAGTTTAGCGCGTCAAGCAGGGCGCGACGGCTGTCGATGTCCAGGTGGTTGGTCGGTTCGTCGAGGATCAGGACGTGGGGCGCGTCCATCGCCACCATGTTCAGCAGCAGGCGCGCGCGTTCGCCGCCCGACAGGCTGTCGACCGTGGTCTCCTGCTTCTCATAGCCCAGGCCGAACTGGGCCAGCTTGGAGCGGCGGGCGCTTTCGGGCGCGTCCGCCATGGCGCGGCGGATGATTTCCAGCGGCGTGTCCGTCGGGTCCATCGCCTCGATCTGGTGCTGGTGGAACCAGCCCACGCGCATCTTCCTGTCGCGGTGCAGTTCGCCCTCGGACACGTCCAGAGCGCCTGCGATCATCTTGGCGAAGGTCGATTTGCCGGCGCCGTTGACGCCCAGCAGACCGATGCGGTCGTCCAGGTCCATGCGCAGGTTCAGATTGCGCAGGATCGGCTTGCCCGGCTCATAGCCGACATTGGCCCGCTCCAGCCGGATCAGCGGCGGCGCCAGCGGGCGCGACGGCGAGGGCAGGGTGAAGGGGGCGACGCGCTCTTCGATCGTGGTGGCGACGGGCTGCATCTTCTCCAGCCGCTTCATGCGCGACTGGGCCTGGGCGGCCTTGGACGCCTTGGCCTTGAAGCGGTCGACGAAGGCCTGAAGGTGGGCGCGCTCGGCGTCCTGCTTGGCCTTGGCCGACAACTGCAGCCGGGCCTTTTCGGCGCGGGCCTTTTCGAAGGCGTCGTAGTTGCCGGTGTAGAGGGTCAGGGTGTGGTTCGCGAGGTGCAGGATGTGGGTGCAGACCTCGTTCAGCATCTCGCGGTCGTGGGAGATGATCAGGGCGGTGTGCGGGTATTTCTTCAGCCGCGCCTCAAGCCACAGGGCGCCTTCCAGGTCGAGGTAGTTGGTCGGTTCGTCCAGCAGCAGCATGTCCGGCTCGGCGAACAGGGCGGCGGCCAGGGCGACGCGCATCCGCCAGCCGCCCGAGAACTCCGACATCGGCCGGGCCTGGTTTTCCTGATCGAAGCCCAGGCCGACCAGGATTTCGGCGGCGCGCGCGGGCGCGGCGTCGGCGTCGATCTCGATCAGGCGCGACCAGATCTCGCCCATCTCTTCCGGTTCCGCGGTCTCGAGCCGGCCCAGCAGGGTGTGGCGCTCGACATCGGCCTCAAGGATGGTGTCGATGACGCTGACGGGGGTCGCCGGATGCTCCTGATCGACCGAGCCGATACGGGCGGTCTTGGGCAGGCTGATCTCGTCGCCAGCGGCGTGAAGCTCGCCCAGGATCAGCTTGAACAGGGTCGACTTGCCGATACCGTTGCGTCCGACCAGACCGACCTTGGAGCCGGGCGGCAGGCTGACGGAGGCGTCCACGAGAAACTTGCGGCCCCAGGCGTTGAAGGTCAGGTCGGTGATCTGAAGCATTGCGGCGAAGGTTCTTCGGTTGGTCGGCGTCCCTCAATCGGCAGGTCGCCATGCGGCGTGCGTCAGGGATGCAAAAAGGGACGGTTGGAAACGCGGGAGGTGGTCGCTATAAGCCCGCGACACTCAATCTCCCAACAAGAAGTCAATTCCCATGACCGAACGTACCTTCTCGATCATCAAGCCCGACGCCACGCGCCGCAACCTGACCGGTGCGATCAACGCCGTGATCGAAGGCGCCGGCCTGCGCATCGTGGCCCAGCGTCGCGTCAAGCTGACGACCGAACAAGCCAAGAAATTCTATGAAGTGCACGCCGAGCGCCCGTTCTACGGCGAGCTGGTCGAGCAGATGACGGCCGAGCCGGTTGTCGTTCAGGTGCTGGAAGGCGACAACGCCGTCGCCGCCTATCGTGAAGTCATGGGCGCCACCAACCCGGAACAGGCCGCCGAAGGCACCATCCGCAAGCAGTTCGCCCTGTCGATCGGTGAAAACTCGGTCCACGGTTCGGACAGCCAGGACAACGCCAAGATCGAGATCGCCCAGTTCTTCACCGACGACCAGATCGTCGGCTAAGGCGCTCCGCGCTCAAGTCGCGAGGAACCGCGTTCCGAGCGTAGCGCCGAAACAAAGCGATGCGAGAGCGAACGTTCTCGCATAGCGTGACTATATAGGCCCGCGCCCGGAACCGGACGCGGGCCTTGTCGTTTGGTGGTCATTATCTCGTTCGTCTCCCGGAGAAGACCCATGAAGACCATGATCAAACTGGCCCCCGTCATCGGCGTCGTGGCCCTGCTGGCCGCCTGCGGCCAGACGATGGAACAACGCGCCGCCACCGGCGCCCTGGGCGGCGCCGTCGCCGGTCAGGTCATCGGCGGCAACACGGGTTCGACCGTGGCCGGTGCCGCCATCGGCGCCGTCGCCGGCGCGGCGACCAAGCCCCGCTAAATCAGGCTCAGTCTCTGGGGCGAAAGCCCGGATGACAAAAAGGCCCGGAGCGTTCGCTCCGGGCCTTTTCTACGTCTGACGTCCGGCGCCTCTACCAGATGCGGGCGCGGGCCTCGGGCGCAATATATTCCTTCTGGTCCGGCGAGACTCCGAAGGCCGCATACCAAGCGTCGATGTTGCGCGGCGAGGTGGCGGCGCGCACCGGGCCGGGCGAGTGCGGGTCGGTGGTCAGCTGCTCTTTCAGCGCCGCCTCGCGCGACTTCTCGCGCCAGACCTGCGCCCAGCCCAGGAAGACGCGCTGATCGCCCGTCAGCCCGTCGATGACCGGCGCCGGCTGGCCGTTCAGAGACTTGTGATAGGCGTCCAGCGCCAGCAGCAGACCGCCCAGGTCGGCGATGTTCTCGCCCATCGTCAGGTCGCCGTTGACGTGCACGCCGGGGATCGGCTCCAGCTTGTCATAGATGTCGCCCAGCACCTTGGCGCGCGCCTCGAAGCGGGCGGCGTCTTCCGGCGTCCACCAGTCGCGAAGCACGCCGTCGCCGTCGGACTTGCGGCCCTGATCGTCGAAGCCGTGGGTGATCTCGTGGCCGATGACCGCGCCGATGCCGCCGTAGTTGACGGCCGGGTCTGCGTTCGGATCGAAGAAGGGCGCCTGCAGGATAGCGGCCGGGAAGACGATCTCGTTGCGCGGCGGGTTGTAGTAGGCGTTCACCGTCTGAGGCGTCATGCCCCATTCCAGCGGATCGACCGGCTTGCCGATCTTGCCGCGCTTGTAGGCCCATTCGAAGGCCGAGGAGCGTTCGACGTTGCCGTACAGATCGTCGGCCTTCAGCTCCAGTCCGTCATACGAGCGCCACTTGTCGGGATAGCCGATCTTCACCCCGAACTTGGACATCTTGTACAGGGCCTGCTCGCGCGTGGGCTCGCTCATCCAGTCCAGGGTCTTCAGCCGCTCGGTCATGGCGTCGCGGATATTGCCGACCAAGGCTTCCATCTGGGCCTTGGACGAGGCGGGGAAGTGCAGGCGGACGTATTCCTGGGCCAGGACCTCGCCCAGCTGGCCGTCGACCAGAGCCACGCCCCGGTTCCAGCGGGGACGGTTTTCGGGCTGACCACGCAGGGTTTTGCCGCGGAAGTCGAAGCGGGCGTCGACGAAGGCCTTGGACAGATAGGGGCTGGCCTGATCGACGACGTTGAACGCCTGCCAAGCCTTCAGGGTCTCAATTGGGGTGTCGGCGAACACCTGGGCGATAGCGGGAATGGCGGTGTTTTCCATCAGCACCAAGGTATCGACGTCCGACACCTGGGCGCCGGCCAGGAAGCCGGCCCAGTCGAAGCCGGGAGCCAGGGTCGCCAGGTCCGAGGCCTTTGCCGGGTTGTACAGCTTGTCGATCTGGCGACGCTCGACCGTCGTCCACTGCTTGTCGGCGACCTTGGTCTCGAAGGCCAGGATGTCGGCGGCGGTCTTGGCCGGATCGGCCCAGCCGATGGCGGTCAGGGTGGTCGTCAGATAGGCCAGATAGGCCTCGCGCTGGGCGGCGAAGTCGTGCTTCAGATAGTAGTCGCGGTCCGGCAGGCCCAGCGATCCCTGACCCAGATAGGCCGAGTTCAGATTGGGGTTCTTCAGATCCTCGAACACATCGATGCCGAACAGGGAGCCGCCGAAGCCCGAATGGCTCTCGCCCATCAGGCGCGCCATTCCGGCGTGGTCGGTGACTGCCTTGACGGCGGCGAGGTCGGCGGCCAGCGGCGTCGCGCCCAGCTGTTCGATCTTCGCCTCGTCCATGAAGCTGGCGTACAGGGCGCCGACCTTGCGGGCGTTCTCGTTGGCGGGATTGGCGGCGCTGGTCTCGATGATCGACTTCAGCTGGGACTGGGCGTTCTCATACAGGACGTCGAACGGGCCGAAGCGCGACTTGTCGGCCGGAATCTCGGTCGTACGCAGATAGGTTCCGTTGGCATATT
The DNA here is from genome assembly GCF_032067225.1 of Brevundimonas vesicularis. Taxonomy (GTDB): domain Bacteria; phylum Pseudomonadota; class Alphaproteobacteria; order Caulobacterales; family Caulobacteraceae; genus Brevundimonas; species Brevundimonas vesicularis_F. The sequence continues at coordinate 6,595 of NZ_DAMBJX010000055.1, forward strand.
CGTTGAAGTCGTCGCCGGGCTTCACCGAGGTGTCGCGACCGGCCAGATCGAAGCCCCAGGCGCCGAAGGGGCTGTGGGCCGCGCCGGCCATGCCGTGCGGATGCTGGGCCGAAGCGTCCTGGGCCGAGGCCGCGCCGCCGGTGAGAGCGACGACGATACAGGCCGAACAGGCGGCCATCAGACGAATGCGAGTCATGGATAGAGAGGGTCCCGATTGAGGTCGGGCGCACCATTGCGCCGGTGCGGCGGTCTGTCGCATGACGTTTTTGTAATCTTCGCGCCGCTAACCCCGGGGCAGGTCTCGGCAGAAGTCGGTCAGCACCTGCGGGTAAAGCTGATGCTCCGCCGTCTTGACCCGTTCGGCCAGGGCTTCGGCCGTGTCGCCCTCGACGATCGGCACGCGCGCCTGGCCCAGGATCGGGCCTTCATCGACGCCTTCGGTCACCAGATGGACCGTGCAGCCGGCCTCGGCGTCGCCGGCGGCGATAGCGCGGGCGTGGGTGTCCAAGCCGGGATAAAGGGGCAGCAGGCTGGGGTGGATGTTCAGCATCCGCTCGCGCCAGCCGCCGACCAGCCAGGGCGTCAGAACACGCATATAGCCGGCCAGCGCTACGACCTCGACACCGACGTCGCGCAGGACCGCGTCCACCGCCCGCTCATGCGCCTCGCGATCCTTCCCGAACGGTTTGTGCGTCACGGTCGCCGTCGCCACGCCCTTGGCGGCCGCAATCGTCAGACCGCCCGCGCCCTCGATGTTCGACAGCACCAGCACGACCTCATAGCCGCTGTCCGGCGCCTGACCGGCGTCGATCAGAGCCGCCATGTTGGAGCCCGCCCCAGAGATCAGGACGGCGACGCGGACGGGCGGGGCGGCTTGGGGCGACATGGCGCCTCGCATGACGGCGCGGGCGACGCTTGGCAAGTTTCAAACGCGATCCACCCTTGTTGTCGGCTGGATTCGGGCGTTAGCGTGTAACGCCGACCGCATGGCGAGGGGTCGTGGGTCGGCGCGTACAGGGGACTATCGCATGAAGAGACTGATCTGCCTCGCGGCCATCGCCGCGATGCTGGGCGCGCCCGTGGCGGCGCTGGCCCAGGAAAGCGGGACTAACAGCAGCAGCAACAATGGCGGAGGCGCCGCGATGCGCTCCGCAACCGACCGGTTCCGCAACGCCAACGCCGAGGCGATCGAAAAGGACTGGGCGCGCGCACCGGTCGAGGAGACCGAAGTCACGACGGCCCATTCGGTCAACGCCCACGGCAAGACGCTGCGCTACAAGGCGACGGCGGGCACGCTGACGATCCGCGACGACGCGGGGATGCCGACCGCCAGCCTGTTCTACACCGCCTATACGCTGGACGGTCAGCCGGTCGGGACGCGGCCGGTGACCTATCTCTACAACGGCGGACCAGGCTCGCCGACCGTGTGGCTGCATATGGGCTCGTTTGGGCCGATGCGGGTCCAGACCGATGAGCCGACCGTGGTGAGGCCGGCGCCCTTCGCCTTCGGCCCGAACGACCAGACCCTGCTGGATCAGACGGACTTGGTCTTCATCGACATGGTAGGCGCGGGCTTCTCGCGTCCGTTGGGCGAGACGCCGGGTTCGACCTTCTGGGGCGTGGACGGAGACGCCGACGCCTTCGCCCGCGCCATCATGCGCTACACGACCAAGTTCAGCCGTTGGTCCAGCCCGAAATACATCATCGGCGAATCCTACGGCACGCTGCGCACCGGTGCGGTGGCGTTCCAGCTTGAAGATCGCGGGATGTCGCTGAACGGCGTGGTGCTGCTTTCGTCGATCATGAACTATGGCGTGCGTCAGCCTGGCTATCCGCAGAACTTCGTCACCCTGTTGCCGACCTATGCGGCGACGGCCTGGTATCATCGCAAGCTGGCGAACCCGGCCGCGACGGTCGAGGAACAGGTCCAGCGCGCGCGTGACTTCGCATTGGGGCCGTATGCCTCTGCCCTGGCCAAGGGGCATATGATCTCTGACGCCGAGCGCGCCGATATCGTGCGTCAGATGAGCGACCTGACCGGCTTGTCGACCACCTTCATCGACAACGCCAATATGCGCGTCGACCTCGGGGCATTCCGCAAGGAACTGCTGCGCGACCGGCGCCAGACGATCGGGCGGCTGGACACCCGCTACATGGGTCTGGATGAAGATGCGGCGGGCGGCGAGCCGGAGGATGATCCGTCCAGCTCGGCCGTGACGGGGGCCTATTTCGGCATCTTCCGCGACTATGTCGCCAATGACCTGAACTACAAGACCGACGTCGAATACCGAATGTCGGCGCGGGGCCTGCCGGGCTTCAACTGGAACTGGAGCCACCGTCCGCCGGTGGGAGGGCCGCAAACCACGCCGAATACGGCCATCGATCTGGCCACGGCGATGCGACGAAATCCGTATCTGAAGGTGATGTCGCTGAACGGCTATTACGACGCCGCCACGCCCTTCTTCTCGACCGAGTTCGATCTGGCTCAAATGATGCTGGAGCCCAGCCTGCGGCCGAACCTGGAGTTCACCTACTATGAGGGCGGGCACATGATGTATCTCAGCCACGACGCCCTGGTGAAGCTGCACGCCGACCTGTCGCGTTTCTACACCGAGACGGCGAACGGCGGGGTGCGCTAAGCCCCGCGGAACCTGGGAGCGGCTTAGGCCGCTTCCAGTTGTCCGCAGACGAAGGCGACTTCGCCGGCGTTGAGAAGGGCCGCCAGCACGGGCTCGGCGTTCTCGGGCGCGACGATCAGGATGAAGCCGACGCCGCAGTTGAAGGTGCGGCGCATCTCGTGGTCGCTGATGCCGCCGGTTTCGGCCAGCCACTGGAAGACGGCGGGCATGGGCCAGGCGTCCCAGTCGAAGCGGGCCTGCAGACCCTCGGCGATGCAGCGGGGCGGGTTTTCGATCAGGCCGCCGCCGGTGATGTGGGCCGCGCCCTTGACCAGGCCCGCCTTCATGATCGGCAGGACCGGCTTTACATAGATGCGGGTCGGCTCCATCAGGGCCTGGGCCAGCGAACGGTCCTTAGCGAAGGGGGCGTCGTCGCCCCAGGTCAGGCCGGACTTCTCGACCACCTTGCGCACCAGCGAATAGCCGTTGGAATGCGGGCCGGTGGAGGCCAGGCCGATGATGACGTCGCCGGCCGCCTGGCGATGCAGATAGGGCAGGGCGTGGCCGCGCTCGACGGCGCCCAGGCTGAAGCCGGCCAGATCGTAGTCGCCCTCGGTGTACATGCCCGGCATTTCGGCGGTCTCGCCCCCGACCAAAGCGCAGCCGGCCTGGCGACAGCCCTCGGCGATGCCGGCGACGACGCGGCGGGCGGCGTCGATCTCAAGCCGGCCGGTGGCGTAATAGTCGAGGAACAGCAGGGGTTCGGCGCCCTGGGCCAACAGGTCGTTGACGCACATGGCGACCAGGTCGACGCCGACGCCGTCATGACGGCCGGTCTCGATCGCGATCTTCAGCTTGGTGCCGACGCCGTCGGTCGTGGTGACGATCAGCGGGTCCTGGAAGCCGGCGGCCTTAAGGTCGAACAGGGCGCCGAATCCGCCCAGCGAGGGCTCCGATCCGGGGCGCGCCGTCGATTTCGCCAGCGGCTTGATATGTTCGACCAGCATTTCACCCGCGTCGATGTCCACGCCCGCATCGGCGTAGGTCAGACCGTTTTCGAGAGGCTTTTGGGTGTCGCTCATGGGATCTCGGGCCTGAATCGGGGCGGAAATGCAGCGCGGCTCTTGCCACAGGTAGGATGCGCGGGGCTATAGCATCGGAATGACGCCGATCACCACCACCGAGGCGCTGGCCGATTTCTGCGCCCGCGTAGCCACAGCCCCCTTCATCACGGTCGACACCGAGTTCATGCGGGAAACGACCTACTGGCCCAGGCTGTGCCTGATCCAGGCGGCCTCGGCCGATCACGCCGCCATTATCGACCCGATGGCGGATGGGCTGGATTTGGAGCCGTTCCTGGACCTGCTGCGCGACGAGAAGATCGTGAAGGTCTTCCACGCCTGTCGCCAGGACGTGGAAATCTTCGTGCGCCTGGGGGCCATGCCCAAGCCGATGTTCGACACCCAGGTCGCCGCCATGGCCGCCGGGTTCGGCGAACAGGTCGCCTATGATTCGCTGGTGCGGCAGATGTTGCGCATCGAGGTGGACAAGGGCAGCCGCTTCACCGACTGGGCGCGCCGGCCGTTGTCGGAGAACCAACTGGTCTATGCGCTGGGCGACGTGACCCACCTTGCGGCGCTTTATCCCAAGCTGCGCGACCGGCTGCAGAAGGAAGGCCGGCTGGAGTGGGTGATGTCGGAGATGGAGAGCCTGACCGATCCGGCCCTCTACGACACCAATCCCGAAAACGCCTGGAAGCGGCTGAAGCCCAAGAAGTTCTCGGCCAAATATCTGGCGGCGTTCAAGGCCGTCGCCGTCTGGCGCGAGCGGGCGGCGCAGGAGCGCGACCAGCCGCGCGGCCGCATCCTGAAGGACGAGGGCATCGACGAGATCGCCCAGCAGACTCCGACGGATGTCGAGGCTTTCAATCGCCTGCGCTCGGTGCCCAAGGGTTTCGGCGGTTCACGCCTGGGTCTGGAACTGTCCGAGGAGCTGAAACGGGTTCTGGCCGATCCCGAATCGCACGCACCCGAGATGGAGCGCCCCGCCCACCGCCAGCCGGCCCCGCCGTCGGTGGTGGAGCTGTTGAAGGTGCTGCTGAAGGCCAAGAGCGACAACGCCGGCGTGGCCTCCAAGCTGATCGCCACCGTGTCGGACCTGGAAAAGATCGCCATCAGCGACGACGCCGACATCGACGCCATGAAGGGCTGGCGCCGCCAGATCTTCGGCGAGGATGCGCTGAAGTTGAAGCGCGGCGAGATTGCCTTGGTGCTGAACGGCGCGCGGGTGGAAGTCGTCGAGATCGAGTAGGGGCCGTTTAGCCTAAATCTTCAGCCCCAGGTCCATCGCCTCGGCGAGGGCCTTGGCGCGCTTCTTGGTCTGTTCGCCCAAGAGGACGTCGGCGTAGCCTTCGGTCGCGGTCAGGCGCAGGTCGCCGCCTTTGACCTTGGCGGTGGCGTTGGCCATCAGCTGGGGCGAGCGACCGGACAGATCGCAGGCGAGACGGATCGCCAGGCCGATGGCGCGGGCGCGTTTGGCGGCGGCGGCGTCGAGCAGGCGGTCGATGACCTCGGGCTGCGGCGTGGCGGGGGCGCCGCCGTAGCGGGCGTTCATCGCGCTGGCCAAAAAGGCGCGCTCCGTGTGGCTGATGCCGGCGACGGGCGCGCGCAGCACCTGGTCGAAGACAAGCTCCAGCCGGTGATCCGGGTGCAGCCGCGCGCCCAGGTCCGCCAGACGGCAGGCGGCGCTGACCAGCACGGCGTCGCGTTTCTCGCCGAACACCTCGGGCAGGGCGGCGACGATTTCGGAAATCCAGCCGTTGAGCGCGCCGGGCAGGGCGGGGGCCACGCCCTGGCGACCGCCAAGAGCGGTGCAACCGGCCAGAAGCGGATCGGCCGTGCGCGTCGCCTCGTCCAGCGTCTCGAACAGCAGGCCCTCCCGCACGCCCCAGGCCGACATCTCGATCTGTTTGAGACCCAGATGTTTGATCAACGCCTCAAGCACCAGCCCGGCGTAGGGCAGGGTCTCGGCGCGCTTCTTCGACACGCCGGGCAGTTTGGCCAGGCTGGCCGCCGATTGTTGCGCGACCAGACGCGCGGTCTCCAGCGCCTCATCGGCCGACATCTGATACTGATGTACGACCTTCAGCGGATAGGATTTCAGGCCCATCTGCACCTGAGCCAGGGTCCGCCAGGCGCCGCCCACGGCGTAGAGGCGCTCGCTCTTGAACTGGCCTGCGATCGGTTTCAGGGCCTGATCGATACGGGCCTTGATGCGCTCGGCGTCGAAGGCCTTGCCGTCAGCCAGAGCAAACGGACCCAGCGGCAGGGTCAGGCCGTTCTCGACGCCGTCTCCGTTCAGCCGGGTCAGCTCAAGACTGGCGCCGCCCATGTCGGCCGAGACGCCGTGGGCCAGGGGGGCGCCAGCCAAAACGCCCATGGCCGCGTATTTGGCCTCTTCCTCACCCGACAGGACGCGGATCTGGAGGCCGGTCTCGGCGGCGACCCGCTCACAGAACTCCGGCCCGTCCAAGGCTTCGCGCACGGCGGCGGTGGCGGCGATCAGGGTCGCGTCCGGCCGCACGCCTTCCAGCACGGCGGCGAAGCGGCGCAGCGCCGTCATCGCCATGACCACGCCCTCGGGCGACAGTTTGCGTGTCGTCGGCAGGTCGCGGCCCAGGCCGGCCAGAACCTTCTCATTATAGACGGTCCAGATCGCACGGCCTTCCAGCCGGTAAAGGACCAGTCGAACCGAGTTTGAACCGATGTCGATCGCGGCGATGTCGCGGTCGGTAAGCGTGATGTCGGGCATCAGCGGCCTGGACGCTCGTAGCGCAGGACGGCGGGCAGGCTCTTGGCCTTGCGGCCGCGCCCGGACAGGCTGGGATTTGTCATGAAGTATTTGTGGGCCGAGAAGGGCCGCTCAGGATCGGCGGGGGTGACGCGTGTATAGCGCCCTTCGGCGTCCAGCACCCAGCTTTGTGCGTCGTCCTTCAGATTGGCGACCATGATCTGGTCCAGCACCTGATCGTGGACGGTGGCGTTGCGGATCGGCGTCATCAGCTCGACCCGGCGATCCAGGTTTCGCGTCATCCAGTCGGCCGAAGAGATAAAGACCTTGGCCTTGTCATGCGGCAGGTCCTTGCCATTGGCGAAACAGACGATGCGGCTGTGTTCCAGGAAGCGGCCGACGATCGATTTGACCCGGATATTCTCCGACAGGCCTGGTACGCCAGGACGCAGGCAGCAGATGCCGCGCACCACCAGATCGATCCGCACGCCCCACTGGTTGGCCCGGTAGAGGGCGTCGATGATCTCGACATCGACCAGGGCGTTCAGCTTGACCCAGATGGCGGCGGGCTTGCCCATGGCGGCGGCCGACATCTCCTTGCCGATCAGTTCGATCAGCGTGGCCTTCATATTCAGCGGCGAGACGACCAGGGCTTCGAGGTGGTCCGGCGTCGCATAGCCCGTGATGTAGTTGAACACCCGCGTCGCATCGCGCCCCAGGACGGGGTCGCAGGAGAACAGCGACAGGTCGGTATAAACCTTGGCCGTGACGGGGTGATAGTTGCCAGTGCCGAAGTGGCAGTAGGTGCGCAGGCCTTCGCCCTCGCGCCGGACCACCACGCTGACCTTGGCGTGGGTCTTGTATTCGACGAAGCCGAAGACGACGTGGACGCCGGCCCGCTCCATCGCTCGCGCCCAGCGCAGATTGGCCTCTTCGTCGAAGCGGGCCTTCAGCTCGACCAAGGCGGTGACGTTCTTGCCGTTCTCGGCCGCCTCGATCAGGGCGGCGACGATGGGGCTGTCCTTGGAGGTGCGATACAGCGTCTGTTTGATGGCGATGACGTTGGGGTCGCGCGCCGCCTGACGCAGGAACTGAACCACCACGTCGAAGCTCTCGAATGGGTGGTGGATCAGCAGATCCTTTTCGCGAATGGCCGCGAAGACGTCGCCGCCATTGTCGCGGACGCGTTCGGGATAGCGCGGCTCATAGCCCTTGAACTTCAGGTCCGGGTGGCCGCCGGGGATCAGGTCCGACAGCTGGGCCAGACCCAGCATGCCGTCGACCAGAACCACGTCCTGGGGCGCGGCCTCCAGCTCGCCGACGATGAAGTCGCGCAGATCGACAGGCATGGACGCCTCGATCTTGACCCGCACTACCGAGCCGAGACGACGCTGCTTCAGCGCCTCCTCGAACTCCAAGACCAGGTCCTCGGCCTCTTCCTCGATCTCGATGTCCGAGTCGCGGATCAGGCGCAGAACGCCCTTTTCCTGAACCTCGCAGCCGGGGAACAGGTGGTCGATGAACAGCAGCAGCACGTTTTCCAGCGTGATGAATCGCTTGTGCCCCGGCGTGGAGCGGCCGTCGGTCGGCAGTTCCCAGAACCGGCGAACCTGGGTCGGCACCGGCACCAGGGCGTAGAAGGTCTTGGTCTCGCCCTTGCGCTTTAGTTTCAGCGCCAGGGAGAAGCCGAGGTTGGGCAGGAAGGGGAAGGGGTGCGCCGGGTCGATGGCGAGCGGCGTCAGGACGGCGAAGAGCTGGTTCAGGAACTCGGGTTCCAGACGCTCCTTCTCGGTCTTGGTGATCTTCTGACGGTCGACGATCTCGATGCCGGCGACCGTCAGCTCCTTCTTCAGCTGACGCCAGCGCAGCTGCTGTTCGGCCATCAGCTCGCCGGCGGCGATGTTGATCCGCTCCAGCTGTTCGGCGGGGGTCAGGCCGTCGGCGGACAGGACGCGCAGGCGTTCGCGCAACTGGCCCTTCAGACCGGCGACGCGGGTCATGAAGAACTCGTCCAGGTTATTGGCCGAGATGGACAGGAACCGCAGCCGCTCCAGAAGCGGGTGGTTGGGGTTGGCTGCCTCTTCCAGAACCCGTTCGTTGAACGCCAGCCACGAGGTTTCCCGATTGAAGAACCGGCGGGGCGAGGCCATCAGCTCTTCGCTCAGCGCCAGTTGAGGGGCGCGAGAGGCGGGAACCTCTTCGCCTCGGGTGTCGTCATGGATCGCGGCGTCGGTCATGATCCGGTTCTCGCGCGCGTGTGTGACGGCCGCAAGCGGGCGCCGAGAAAATGTCGCGGGTCAGTCGGCGGCGGCGTCCATGACGTCCAGCACCTGACGCGCCAGAACGCGCGTGACCGGGCGGTGGAGGGCGTCCAGACGTTCGACCACGGCGGCGGCGGTTTCGGCCGAACGGTCCAGGCGGCGGACCAGATAGTCGATCACGTCGTCGGACGGGGTGATGCTGCGTTCGGCGAAACGGGCGCGCAGGATGGCCGAGAGGACGGCGTCGTCGGGCGCGGCGATGGCGACGGCGCGCACGGCGTCCAGCCGCGAACGCAGGTCGGGCAGATCGACCGACCACTGGCGCGGGGCCGAACGCGACACAAGCAGCAGGGCGCCGCCGCCGGAGTTGGCCAGATTAATCAGATGAAACAGGCTTTCGTCGTCGGCGTCCGCCGCACGGTCAAGCAGGACCGGCCGGCCTTCCAGCTCCAGCGGATCGATGAGCGCGGCCTCGGCGCCGTTCAGCGGCACGGCGCCGACCCGCTCGGCCCAGTCGGCGGCGAGGCGGCTCTTGCCCGACCCTGGCGGGCCGTGAAGCGCCAGCACCGCGCCCACGCCGTCGGGCCAGCGGGCCAGAACGCGCACCGCCTCGGCATTGCTATCGGACGTCACGAAGGCCTCGCCCGCAACCGGCCGCTCCAGCGGCAGACGCAGCTGTTCGGTCGTCGTCGGGGGCAGGGCGCTCAGCGCGGACATGCCCCTGTCATAGCAGAGGCCGGCGTTAACCGCGTCAGGTCCGCGCTGTTGGTTGCGGGGAGCGAACCGCGCCCCTGTGGATGAAATCAGGCGAATTCGGCAAGGGCGGGGTTCAGCTTGCCGGCCTTGAACTCGGTCACCGTGTAATCGGCCAGGCCGTGAACCTGGAACGGATCGGCCTTCAGCAGGGCCTCCAGCTCCTCCTTTGTGCTCCCGCTGCGCACCACCAGAATGCCACCCGTGCGCGGCACCATCGGGCCGGCGGCAATGATCAGGCCGCTGGCGACATGCTGATCCAGCCACGCGCGATGCTCGACCGTCCGCGCCTCGATGGCTTCTATGGGCTGGGTGTAGGTGATGGTGACGATGAACATGGCGGCCTCGGGCGGGATGGAAGCGTCAGATATCATGCGCAGCGGCAGGCTTTGCAACGGCTGAAACCTTGACTTTCCGGGGCGATGATGCGCCCTACGCCGCTTCGATTTCGGGCGCCGACGGCGTCGGATTCCACCGCCCAGAGACTCCAGACGGTTCGTTTCATGCACGCCTATCGCTCTCACACCTGCGGCGCCCTGCGCGCCTCCGACGCCGGTTCCGCTGTTCGCCTGTCGGGTTGGGTCCACCGCAAGCGCGATCACGGCGGCCTGTTGTTCATCGACCTGCGCGACCACTACGGCCTGACGCAGCTGGTGCTGCACCCCGAGACGCCAGGCTTCGCCGCGGTCGAGCGCCTGCGCGCCGAGAGCGTGATCAAGGTCGATGGCGAGGTGGTCGCCCGCGACGCCTCGGTGGTGAACCCCAATCTGCCCACGGGCGAGGTCGAGGTGCGCGTCCAGGGCGTCGAGGTGCTGTCCGAAGCCGCCGAACTGCCGATGCCGGTCTTCGGCGATCAGGAATATCCCGAGGATATCCGCCTGGCCAACCGCTTCCTGGATCTGCGCCGCGAGCGACTGCACAAGAACATCGTGCTGCGCTCCAAGGTGATTTCCTCGATCCGCCGTCGCATGGTCGATCAGGGCTTCCTGGAGTATCAGACGCCGATCCTGACGGCCTCGTCGCCGGAAGGCGCGCGCGACTTCCTAGTGCCGTCGCGACTGCATCCGGGCAAGTTCTATGCGCTGCCCCAG
>NZ_DAMBJX010000056.1:0-16493 GCF_032067225.1 Brevundimonas vesicularis
CACGCTGTTCGATGCTGGCCAGAAAGACCGGCGCAGAGGGTGTGACCAATGTCCTGATCGACACCTCGCCGGACATGCGCGAACAGATGCTGGCCAGCGGCACGAAACATGTCGATGCGGTGCTCTACACCCACGATCATGCGGACCAGACCCACGGCATCGACGACCTGCGCACCTTCGCCGCGCGGGCCAGGAAGCGGATACCGGCGTGGATGGATGAGCCGACCCACGGCTCGCTGACGCATCGGTTCGACTACATTTTCGAGAGCAAGTTCGGTTATCCGCCGCTGCTGGACGCTCGGATCATTCCGCCGCATGGCACGGACTGGTCGGTCGAGGGCGCGGGCGGCGCGATCCCGGTCACGACTTTCGACCAGGCGCACGGGCCGATCCGCTCGGTGGGGTATCGGTTGGGCGACGTCGCCTATTCCAGCGACGTGTCCGACCTAGACGAGGCGGCCCTGGCGGCCGTGGCCGGCTGCAAGCTCTGGATCGTGGATGCGCTGCGTTATGCGCCGCATCCAACCCACGCCCATCTGGACCAGGCCCTGGCGTGGATCGCCGCAGCTGACATCGAATGCGCGGTGCTGACGAATTTGCACATCGACATGGATTACAAGGCGTTGTCGGCGCTTGTTCCCGAAAACGTCGAGGTCGGATTCGATGGCTGGAGCCGAGTGATCGGCTAGCTCGCGCCGACCTTGTGGTTTTTCCAGTCGAATAACTCTTCCAGCACCTGCACCGCCTGACCGCGTTCCGACGTCAGATCAGGATCGCGGTTCATGATCAGCCGCGCATCGTCGGCGGCCGCCAGCATCAGGCTGCGGTGGCGGATCGGGTCGGCGAAACGATAGGCGGGAAAACCGCTCTGTTTCAGGCCCAGGGGATCGCCGCCGCCACGCAGGCGGAAATCTTCCTCTGCGATCTCGAAGCCATCCTCGGTGCGACGCAGGGTTTCGAGCCGCTCTTTCGCCGTCTCGCCGAGGGCGCCGTCCTGACCGCCGTACAGCAGGATGCAGGAACTGGCCTTTGATCCGCGACCGACGCGGCCGCGCAACTGGTGCAACTGGGCCAGGCCGAAACGGTCGGCGTGTTCGATCACCATGATCGAGGCGTTGGGCACGTCCACGCCGACTTCGACCACCGTGGTGGCGACGAGAACCGGCAGGCGGCCGTCGGCGAAGTCGGCCATGACCGCCTCGCGCTCGGCGCCGGGCATTTGGCCGTGAGCGAGGCCGACCTCCACGCCCAGCAGGCCTCGCAGATCGTCGGCGCGATCGACGGCGGCCGCCAGGTCGATGGCCTCGGATTCCTCAACCAAGGGACAGATCCAATAGGCCTGGGCGCCGCTCTCGACGGCGGTCTTCAGGCGGGCGGCGACCTCGCCGATACGGGCCAAGGGCAGGACGGCGGTCGTGACGGGCGTGCGGCCGGGCGGCTTTTCCATCAGGCGACTGACCTCCAGCTCGCCGTATTGCGTCAGCTCCAGCGTGCGGGGGATGGGGGTGGCCGACATGGTCAGCAGATGCACGGCCCCCAGGCGCGGGTCGCCCTTGGCTTGCAACCGCTGGCGCTCGTTCACGCCGAACCGGTGCTGTTCGTCGATGACGGCCAGGGCCAGGCGGTCGAAGCGAACAGCGTCCTGGAACAGGGCATGGGTGCCGATGGCGACCTGAGCGTGACCCGAGGCCAGGGCAGCCAGTTTCTCGCGCCGTTGAGCCGGGGTGTCGCGGCCCGTGAGAAGGACGGCGGCGACGCCGGCTGCGTTCAGTATGGCGCCGAGCTTCTCGTAGTGCTGGCGCGCCAGGATTTCGGTCGGGGCCATGAGTGCGGACTGGAAACTGCTGGCAGCGGCGTCGGCCAGCGCCAGGGCGGCGACGGCGGTCTTGCCCGAGCCAACATCGCCTTGCAGCAATCGGCCCATCTGCTGGCCCGACGCCAGATCACGACGGATTTCGGCGACGGCCTGGGCCTGGGCGTTGGTCAGCTGGAAAGGCAGAGCCTGGAGAAGGTGTTCGGACGCTGCGCCGGGAGCGATGACGGGGGCGGGCCTGATCTCGCGGGCGCGGCGACGACGGGCCAGAGCCAACTGATGGGCCAGGAACTCGTCATAGGCCAGGCGCTGGCGAGCCGGGGCGTCGGGCGACAGGTCCATCTCGGCTGAAGGGGCATGCAGGGCGTCCAGAGCGGCGCGCCAACCCAGCCAGTTCTGCTTCTTGAGCCAGGCGGGATCCTGCCACTCCGGCAGGTCGGGCGCGGCGGGCAGGGCGGCTTGGACCAGTTTACGCAACTGGCGCGAGCTGAGGCCTTGCGTCGCCGGATAGACGGGCTCGGACGCTGGAACGTCGGCGGCCTTTTCGAGCGTCACGATGTCGGGATGGACGATTTGGACCTCGCCATTGAACCTTTCGACCTTGCCCGCGACCAACCGCGTCTCGCCGCGCGGCAACAGCCGGTCGATGTGCTGGGGCGAACCGCCGAACCAGACCAGATGCACGAAGCCGGTGGGATCGCTGGCCCGAACCTTAAGCGGCGCGCCAGGACGGCTGGGCGTGAAGAGGCGATCGATGGTCACGGTAAAGACGCCCACCTCGCCATCGACGGCGGTGGCGGCCTCGGCAGGGCGGCGGACGATGACGCCGGACGGGCTGAGGAACAGCATATCGCGGACCAGAGGGCCCGCCACCTTTTGCACCAGGGGCAGGACGCGAGGGCCCACGCCCTTGAGGGTCGAGACCTCGGCGAACAGGGGAAAGAGAATCTGCGGACGCATCGCCGTGAACATAGCGTGACCATGACGGGTGGCGAAGTGCGTTCAGGAACGCTATCTGCGCTTCTCACATTTCTGATGCGCTATCGCTCTCCGCGCGGCGGATCGCTGCATGAGCGCATCGGCATTTTTAACGGGCAAGGATTCTTGTGGCCGAAATCGACGCGCGTCCCGAAAGCGAAATGACCCCTGAGCAGATGACGCCTGAGCGCAGGCAGCGGCTGGGACGCATTCAGTTCCGCGCTTGGCGGCGGGGCTTTCGCGAGGCCGACATGGTGCTGGGTCCGTTTTCCGATCAGGTCGCGCCGACCCTGACCGATGCGGAACTGGACCAGTTCGAGCGGCTGATCGACGAGGAAGATCAGTGGCTTTACGGCTGGATCATCGAGCGTGATCCGACGCCGCCTGAGTTCGAGACGCCGGTGATGGCCAAGGTGCGCGCCTTCATGCGCGCCCACGTCGCGGCCGAAGTCGGGAAGGGAATCGGCTGATGGACGCCAAGGTCGAATACCGAACCGACGCCGACTTGGGCGGCGCGCCCGAGGGGTTGGACGCGCTGATCGTGGCCGAACGGATCAAGGCCGGGGGCGGTGTCGGCCTGTTCGTCGCACGCGACTTTCAGAGGTCGGGCAGCTTCGTTCAGGCGTTTCAATTCTTCTCGCAAGATATTGAAGTCCTGGATTATCCGGCGTGGGACTGTCTGCCCTATGACCGACTGAGCCCCACGGCAGGGATCGCGGCGCAGCGTATGGCGACGCTGACGCGACTGGCGATGCGCAAGCCCGGCGATGCGCCGGTTCTGGTCGTGACGACGGTGTCGGCGGCCATGCAACGCACCCCGCCCAAGTCCGTCACGACACAGGCCGGGTTCGAAACCAAGGTCGGACGCGATCTCGATATCCAGGCGCTGGAGCGCTATTTCGCCGCAAACGGCTATGTCCGGGCCTCGACCGTGTCGGAGCGCGGCGAGTTCGCGGTGCGCGGCGGGGTCGTCGATGTCTATCCGCCTGGCTTCGAGGAGCCGGTCCGGCTGGACATGTTCGGATCCGAGCTGGAATCGATTCGCACCTTCGATCCCGAAACGCAGCGGTCGACCGGCCAGATGACGTCCGTGTCCCTCGCGCCGGTGTCGGAAGCGCTGCTGGATGCGGCCGCCATCTCGCGCTTTCGCACGGGCTATCTGAACCTGTTCGGCGCGCCGGGCGACGACCCGCTGTATGCGACGATCAGCGAGGGCGCGCGGCGTCAGGGCATGGAGCAATGGCTGCCGCTGTTCTATGAGACGCTGGACAGCCTGTTCGACTATCTGCCGACCGACGCGGCGATCTTCCTGGACAACCAGGTCGAGACGGCCCGCGCCGAGCGATGGGATCTGGTCGCGGACGCCTATGATGCGCGCGCCGAGGCGGCCAAGGCCAAAGGTCAGGCCAGCGCCAATCGCGCCTTGCCGCCCATGCGGCTTTATCTGGACGCCGGCGACTGGAATCAGGCGCTGACGGGTCGCACCGTGCGGCGCTTCACGCCCTTCTCCACGGGTGGCGAGGATGCCGGCGGACGTTTGGGCCGGACCTTCGCCGCCGAGCGGGCGCAGGACAGCGTCAATCTGTTCGAGGCGGTGGCGGCCCATGCGGCGGCGCTGAAGGCCGAGGGCAAGCGGGTGCTGTTCGCCTCCTGGACCGAAGGATCGTCGGAGCGTCTGGCGACCATGCTGGCCGACCACGGGCTGGATCACATCGTCGCCGTGCGCGACTGGGCCGATGTTAAGGCGGCCCCGAAGGAGCTCTATCTGCGCGGCGTCCTGCCGGTCGAGCATGGCTTCGTCACCGACGCTGTGGCGGTCATTTCCGAGACCGACATCCTGGGTGATCGTCTGGCGCGACCGCGCAAGAAGCGCGGCGCCTCGAACTTCCTGGCGGAGGCGTCGGCCCTGACGACGGGTGATCTGGTGGTTCACCTGGATCACGGGATCGGTCGCTATGAAGGGCTGAAGACGCTGGAAATCCAGCAGGCCCCGCACGACTGTCTAGAGCTGTTCTACGCCGGTGAGAGCAAACTTTATCTGCCGGTTGAAAACATTGACCTTCTGACCCGATACGGCTCGGACTCCGAGGGCGTCCAACTGGACAAACTGGGCGGCGCAGGCTGGCAGGCGAGAAAGGCCAAGGCCAAGGAACGTCTGCGCGCCATGGCCGAGGGGCTGATCGCCCTGGCCGCCAAACGGGCGCTGCGCGAAACCGATGCGGTCACGCCGCCGCCGGGGCTGTTCGCCGAGTTCTGCGCGCGCTTCCCCTACGAGGAGACCGACGATCAGCTGAACGCCATCGGCGATGTGCTGGAGGATCTGGGCAAGGGCACGCCGATGGATCGCCTGATCTGCGGCGATGTCGGCTTCGGCAAGACCGAGGTGGCGCTGAGGGCCGCCTTCGTCGTCGCCATGACGGGTCAGCAGGTGGCGATCGTTGCGCCGACGACCTTGCTGGCGCGCCAGCACTACAAGACCTTTACCGAACGCTTCGCCGGCTGGCCGGTCAAGGTGCGTCAGTTGTCGCGGATGGTGGGGTCCAAGGAGGCGGCGGAGACGCGCGCCGGGCTGAAGGACGGCTCGGTCGAGATCGTCGTCGGCACCCATGCGGTGCTGAGCGAACAGGTCGGCTTCCGCGACCTGGGCCTGGTCATCGTCGACGAGGAACAGCACTTCGGCGTCAAGCACAAGGAGAAGCTGAAGACGCTGCGCGCCGACGTGCATCTCTTGACCCTGACCGCCACGCCGATCCCGCGCACGCTTCAGATGGCGCTGTCGGGTATCCGCGAGATGTCGATCATCGCCACCCCGCCGGTCGATCGCCTGGCGGTGCGGACCTATGTCACGCCGTGGGATCCGGTCTTGGTGCGTGAGGCCCTGCTGCGTGAGAAATATCGCGGGGGTCAGGCCTACTACGTCGCGCCGCGCCTGAAGGACCTGCCCGCCATCGAGAAGTTCCTGCGCGAACAGGTCCCCGAGGTGAAGTTCGTCGTCGGTCACGGCCAGATGAGCGCGACCCAGCTGGAAGCGGTGATGAGCGCCTTCTACGACGGGGAATATGACGTCCTGGTCTCCACCACGATCGTCGAGAGCGGGTTGGACATTCCGACGGCGAATACGCTGATCGTGCACCGCGCCGACATGTTCGGCCTGGCGCAGCTGTATCAGATCCGGGGTCGGGTCGGGCGGTCCAAGGCCCGCGCCTTCGCCTATTTGACCACCGATGCGGTCAAGCCGATGACCTTGTCAGCCGAGCGGCGGTTGCAGGTTCTGCAGTCGCTGGACAATCTGGGCGCCGGCTTCCAGCTGGCCAGCCACGATCTGGACCAGCGCGGCGGCGGGAATCTGCTGGGCGACGAACAGTCGGGCCACATCCGCGAGGTCGGCGTCGAACTGTACCAGCAGATGCTGGAAGACGCCGTGGCGGAGTTGCGCGAGAAGGGCGAGGGACAGGCCGTGGATCGTGGTTGGTCGCCGTCGATCAATGTCGGTGCTTCTGTCCTCATTCCAGAAGATTACGTGCCAGACCTGAACGTGCGTCTCAGCCTCTATCGTCGTCTTTCCGACGCCGAACAGGCCGAGGATCGCGAAGCCCTGGCCGCCGAACTGATCGACCGTTTCGGGCCCTTGCCGGATGAGGCGCAGCAACTGCTGAAGATCGTCGGCATCAAGTCGAACTGCCGCAAGGCCTGCATCGAGAAGATCGACATCGGACCGCGCGGTGCGGTCCTGACGTTGCGCGACAACAGCTTCCCCAATCCGGCGGGACTGGTCGGGCTGATCCAGAAGAACCACGCCTTCTGGAAAATTCGGCCGGATCAGAAGATCGTCGTTTCGGGCGATTGGCCGACGGCGGAAGAGCGTCTGAAGGTGGCCGAGCGGATCACTGCCGATCTGGCGCGGGTGGCGGGGGCGTAAAGCCCCTCAGCGCGTCTTTTCGAACAGGTCGGCCGAGGCGCGCTCAAGCAGGGCGGCGGCGCTTTCGTCGGGGCGCATCTCGGCGGCGCCGACGTCGAACTCGGCGACGAACGGCGACCTGTCTGGACCTGCGTCGAAGGCGGTGCAGCCGATCACGGCGGCGATTCGCTCTGCAGCCAGACGCGCCGGTTCAGCGTGGGTCGCGGGCAGGGCGAGGGCGAAGACCTCCTTGGCCAAGCGGGCAGGGGTGTCCTCGACACGGACAAGGCGCGAAACCATGGCCCCGATCTGCGGCATGGCGCGATCCAGCCAACCGCCCTGACGCGCCCAGGTGACGGATTCGGTTTCGCGCACCCTCAGTACGCAGACGGAAAGTGGGCGCTTGCGCGCGCGCGAGGCCTCGGCGACACGGCCCAGGTGGCTTGCGAACAGTTCGGGCGTGAACAGGCCCGTTTCCGGGTCCATCACTTCCAGGCTGCGGACCGAGTCCAACGTCTTTCGGATGCCCAGATGAATGCGGTGCGCGCCGGCCAGGGCCAGGATCCGCTCGGCCGTTTCGCCCTCGGGCGTGTCGGCGGACGCGACATCGGCGAAGCCGCGATTGAACAGTTCAGCCAAGCTGATCTCGTTCCTGCCGCGCAGATAGAGCATCAGCGGAATATGATAGAGGCGCGTGTTGCGCTTCATGCCCGCCGCGATCGACAGGGCCGGCGCATGGTCTTCGGCGCCCCACAGAACGGCGGCGTCAAACGGGCTTTCGTGCAGATAGTCGAAGGCGGTGTAGGGCGTCGGCGCCGCGACCACCTCGACACCGGCCGCGGTCAGGGCGTTCGACAGGGCGAGAAAGCGCCGGTCGGCGACCCCAGCCGCCAGAACGCGCAAGGGACCCTCGTCGTCGGTCCTTTTGTCCAAGCCGACCCCGCGCGTGGCGAAGGTGGTGACGCGCAGCCGATATTCTTCCTCGGCGATGGCGGCCCGGCCCAGTTGCTCCAGACGCAAGGCTGCCTGTGCCGGATGCGGCGGCGTGGACATGGTCAGATCCGCGCCCTTCACCGAATCAGGGCGGGCGCCGATGACCACGATGGGCAGGCGGCGCGGCTCGGCGGCGGCGCGAAGGCGAGACGCCACATCGGCGTCGAAGGTGTTGATGTCGATTACGGCGGCTTCGAGCGGAAAGTCCTGAAGCGTCATCTCGGCCGAGACCACGTCGCGGGCGGTCACCGTCGTCCAGCCCAGCGCATCCAGACCCGCAGCGAGCGGCCCGATCCGGCCATCGTCAGCCGCCAGGATCAATACGCGCGCGTCGAAAGCCAAGCCGATCGTCTCCAAAAGTCGCCGCGCCAATAGCCGGCCGGAAACGCGCGGACCATAGCGACGAGGGTGTTAAGGATGCAATGTCGTCCGGCCAAAGGGATGCGGCCGGATCGCGAATGATCGTCCTCACGCGGATGAGACTTTCGCCGCAGACGAATTCCGCTAGGTTCCGCCGCTTGTGCAACGGTTGTGGGGACCGATTTGAGTGAGCAACTGACACGGTCGGTCCTGAAAGCGCCCGGGTTCTGGGGCGGGCTGGCCGTGCGAGCGTTCACCCGCAGCTGGGGGCGCGACGTCATGCTCTATACGGGCGGCGTGTCCTTTTTCGCCCTGCTGGCCGTGTTTCCGGCGATCGCCATCCTGATCGGCTTCTACAAGTTGGGTCTGTCGATCAGCGAAGTCAGCGCCCAGGCGACCGCGCTATCGGACCTGTTGCCCAAGGCGGCGCAGACCATTTTTCAGGGCGAGATCACGCGTTTGAGCAATGCGTCGGCGCGAACGGTTTCCGCTCAGAGCGCCTTCGCCCTGTTCGTCGGCGCCTATGCCGCGCACCGAGGTTTCAAGGCCTTGTTGGCAGGATTGAACCTGATCCATGACGAGACCGAGCCGCACGGGTTCTTCAAGTTCAATCTGCTGGCCTTCTTCGTGGCCATCTTCGCCTTTGCGCTGTTCACTGTGGTGTCGGGCGCGGTCGTGACCGTGCGGATTATGGCGCATGCGTCGTCGTCGGCCGCCGGCCTGCCTGGGCGAAGCGGCATGGCGCCGCTGGACGCCTTCCTGCCCGCCATCGGCTTGGTGATCGGGCTGACGCTGCTTTACCGCTACGCCATGAGCCACAGGACGCCGGTCGCCTGGCTGCCGGCGACGGCGGGCGGTCTGGTGGCGACATTGATGTCGGTCGTCTCGTCGTGGCTGTGCGCCATCTATGTCGAGCAGATCGCGCCGCTGGGGGCCACCTATGGATCGGTCGGCGCCGTGGTGGTGCTGCTGATCTGGCTGTCGTGGAACGTCAATGCCATCTTCTACGGCGGCGCCTTCGCCACCGAGATGGAACTGGCGGCCAAGGCGCGCGCGATCGCCGACACACCGCCGGCCGATGTCGTCAATCTGTCGGAGCGTCGAGCCGGGCGCCGGTCTCGATCGTAAACCGCAGAAGGCCGTCGGCGTCCTCGATCTCGAGCACGCGCCCGCCTTTCTGAGACATCAGAAACGGCACATCGATTCGGGCCATCGGATCGGTGGCCAGCAGCACGATCCGCGCGCCGGGCGAGGCGGTTTCCAACGCCTTCATCAGCTTCAGGCTGGGAACAGGGCAGCGGTGACCCCTGGCGTCTATGACGACAGGGTCGCTCACGCGAGCCGATCCGCCAGCAGTTCCAGCGCCACACGAACGCTGGCTTGGCGAATGTCGTCGCGGCCGAGGTCGCCGAACCGCTCGACACGGTGAACGACGCCTTGTGGGCCTGACGCCGCGAAGTGGACCAGACCCACGGGTTTATCGACCGATCCGCCGCCCGGTCCGGCCACGCCTGTTACGGACACAGAGACGGAGGCGCGCGAGTGCGCCACGGCGCCCTCAGCCATCGCCACTGCGACGGCTTGCGACACGGCGCCGTGGACGGACAGGCTTTCCACAGACACGCCCAGCATCTCGGCCTTGGCCTCGTTGCTGTAGGTGACGAAGCCGCGATCCAGGACCACTGACGATCCGGGGATGGCCGTGATCGCAGCGGACACCAAACCGCCCGTGCAGCTTTCGGCCGTCGCCAGCATCAGGCCGCGCGCGCTGGCCGTTGCGACAATCTGTTGCGCCAGCTGCGCGATATCTTGGGAAAGCATGGTCTTTTCATAGGCCGCGAACCCCGCTCTAACCAGAGGCATGACCGAGGCTGTCGATCCGTTACGCCCCGCCGCCCCGACATCGGATCGCATCGCGCCGATCCTGTTCGCCGTTGCCATCTTCACATCGGCCTGTCTGGACTTCGTCGTTCAACCGATGGCGGCCAAGCTGCTGTTGCCGACGCTGGGCGGATCGCCTTCGGTGTGGAACGCGTCGATGGTGTTCTTCCAGACCGCGCTGCTCGCTGGATATGGCTATGCGCACCTGCTGCAACGTTTGGCGACGATGCGGGCGCAGGTCGGGGTTCACCTGGGCCTGCTGATCGTGGCGGCATTTTTCCTGCCCCTGCAGATCAGCGGCCTGTTGGGGGATCCCGATCCGTCCCAACCGGCGATGTGGCTGCTGGCGACGCTGGCGGTGTCCATCGGCGCGCCGTTTGCGGTTCTGTCGGCGACCGCGCCGCTGCTTCAGGCCTGGTATGCGCGCGTGCGGGCCGGACATGCAGACGGCCAGAACCCCTACGTTCTCTATGCCGCCTCGAACCTGGGCAGCTTCCTGGCCCTGCTGGCCTATCCGGTCGTGATCGAGCCGCTGGCCAGCCTGTCGGATCAGCGTCTGGGCTGGAGCGTCGGCTATGGGCTGTTCGTGGTGATGGTCGTGGGGCTGGGCGTTCAGGTCTGGCGACGACGCGAGATTGGAACGGCGGAGCCCGCGCCTCTTGAGGCCAGCCCGCCGATCGCCTGGCGGGAAAAGGGGATGCTGGTTCTGCTGGCCGCCGCACCGTCCAGTCTGATGCTGGGGGTGACGGCGCATCTGACGACGGATGTGGCTTCGGCGCCCTTTCTGTGGGTCATACCGCTCGCGCTCTATCTGCTGACGTTTGTCATCGCTTTCCAGACCCGGCCGGCTGTTTCGCCAGCCATCGGCCTTGGTTTGCAGGCGGCGGCGGCAGCGGCCTGCGCCGCCCTGATTGCGTTCCGGACAGGCGAATGGCTGCTGGTGTTCACCGTCAATTTGGCGGCCTTCTTCTTTACCGCGCTGATGTGTCACCAGCGGCTGGCGGCGCGACGGCCGGCGCTGGATCGGCTGACCGAATTCTATCTGTTGCTGTCGCTGGGCGGCGTGGTCGGCGGACTGTTCAATGGCCTGATCGCGCCGGCCGTTTTCGACATGGTGTGGGAATATCCGCTGGTGCTGGTGGCGGCCGGATTGCTGCGGCCGTGGAGGCGTCGCGAGATCAGGCCGTGGGAGATCATCTGCTGCGTCGCCGGCGTGGTCATCGCTCTTCTGGGGCCGCTGTCGATGGAGGCGGTCCGTTATGCGCCGGACATTCGCGCGGCCATACCCGACGCCGAACTGGTGCGGATCGCGCAAGCCATCCTTGGGATCGCGACTCTGTTCGCCTTCCTGGTGCGTGATCGGGCGGTGATGTTCACGATCGTTTTGGCCGCCATCGTATGGTCCGGCTATCATCTGGCGCGCGGATATGACTGGGCCCTGTCGGAACGCAGCTTCTTTGGCGTGATGCGGGTGGCCAAGATCGACGATGCGCTGATGGGCGGGCCGGTCCATGTGCTGATGCACGGCACGACTTTGCATGGCGCCCAGGCCCAGGCGACGCCGAACCGCTGTCAGCCGACGCTCTATTATGCGACCTCGACGCCGCTGGGGCAGGCGATGCTGCAGATGCAGACGAGACGGCTGGACGGCGCGCGCGTCGGCGTGGTGGGGCAGGGCTCGGGCGCCATGGCCGCCTACAAGCGCGCCCAGGACCAACTGACCTTCTTCGAGATTGATCCGATGGTGGATCGGCTGTCGCGCGATCCGCAATGGTTTAGCTTCATCAATGGCTGCGCCGATGGGCCGGTGCGGACGGTTCTGGGGGATGCGCGCCTGACGATGGATCGCGAGCCGGCGGGATCCTACGACCTGCTGGTCATCGACGCCTTCTCGTCCGACGCCGTGCCGACGCATCTGCTGACGGTCGAGGCGATCCGCGGCTATCTGCGTCTGCTTGCGCCCGATGGCGTTGTGGTGCTGCATCTGTCGAACCGGAACCTGGAGATCACCCTGCCGGCCGAGGCGGCGGCGCAGGCGCTGAAGGTTCCGAACCTGCACCAGGTCTATATCGAGCAATCGGGCCAGGGCGACATGGCCGAAGCCTCCACCGAGGCCCTGTTGATCGGCAAGAGTCCGGCGGCGCTGGAGGGCTTCAGGGACGATGCGCGTTGGCGCAAGCTGTCGCCGACGACGGTGCGTCCTTGGACGGACGATTACGTCAATCTGTTCGGATCGCTGGTGCGTCAGATGAAGATGGCGGCGCGCTAGGCGGCTGGCGTTTCCACAGTCGCCACGGCCTGGGCGGCCAAACCCTCGCCGCGTCCAGTGAAACCAAGTCCTTCGGTCGTGGTGGCCTTGACGCTGACGGCGTCGAGCGGAAGGTTCAGAAGCCCGGCGATCCGGTCGCGCATGGCCTGGCGGTGCGGCTTCACCTTGGGTCGTTCGCAGATCAGGGTGACGTCGACATTGACGATGCGGCCGCCCCGCGCCGCGACCAGTTCGGCGGCATGGATCAGGAACTGGTCCGAGGAGGCGCCTTTCCATTTCGGATCCGTTGGCGGGAAATGGTCGCCGATGTCGCCCGCCGCGATGGCGCCCAGGATGGCGTCGGTCAGGGCGTGGAGACCGGCGTCCGCGTCGGAGTGGCCAATCAGCGTTTGATCGTGCGGCACCTCGATCCCGCAAAGCCAGACGGACCCGCCGGGCCCCCAGCGATGCACGTCATAGCCGGAGCCGATGCGGGTCTGATAACGCTGCGCTTCGGGCAGCAGAGCTTCGGCCATGGCGAAATCCTCGGGATAGGTCAGTTTCATCAGACGCGCATCGCCCTGAACCAGGGCCACCGCACCGCCGCTGCGCTGCACGACAACGGCTTCGTCGGTCGGAACCTCGGCGTCCGACCAGGCCGCATAGGCGGTCTCGATCACGCCCCGGCGGAAGGCTTGAGGCGTCTGGGCGCGCCACAGACCGTCGCGATCAACGACGTCGGTCATGATTTCCGCCTCTCCGCGTCGCAGGCTGTCGGCGACAGGCAGGACGGGCAGGGCGCCGTCCGAAGTTTCAAGGGCGGACAGCAGACGGTCGATGACGGCGGCCTTCAGCAGCGGACGGGCGGCGTCATGGATCAACACCGGCTGATCCGTTCCACAGGTCAGGGCTGCAAGCCCGGCGCGGACCGAATCGGCGCGGGCGGCTCCACCGACGACGGCTTTCCAACGCGGCAAACCGGACAACACCATGGCCACACGGTCAACGGCGTCAGGGGCGATCACGACGATCAGTGTGTCGGCGCCGGCGTTCAACAAGGCCTCGGCAGACCAGCGCAACACGGGCTTTCCACCCAGGTCCCGCCACTGTTTATCGCCGCCGGCGCGCGAGCCGGAACCGGCCGCGACGATGATGCCCGAGAATGTCATGGCGGCCTTGATAGTGCGCGCGGCGACGGGGCGATACCATCAAAGCGCCGCGGTCGTGCTTGACGAGGGCGGCTGCGATGCGGCGAAAGACGGAAATGCCCAAGACCTTGCAAATCGGCGATGTGACCGTGCCCGGCCAGGTGCTGATGGCGCCGATGACCGGCGTGACGGACCTGCCGTTCCGCGTGCTCGCCTCCAGATTAGGCGCCGCCTATGTCGCCACGGAAATGGTGGCGGCCAAGGAACTGGCGCGGGCGCGGCCGGACGTCGTGCGGCGCGCCGCCGTGGGAGCAGGTCTGCCGCTGACCGTCATCCAGCTGGTCGGGCGTGATCCCGAACAGATGGGCGAGGGCGCGCGGATGGCGGAAAAGGCTGGGGCGGACATCGTGGATCTGAACTTCGGCTGTCCGGCCAAGGAGGTGACAGGCTCGGCCGCCGGTTCGGCTCTGATGCGGACGCCCGATCTGGCCTGCCGGATCATGGAGGCGGCTGTGAAGGCGACCGATCGGCCGGTGACGGTCAAGATGCGGCTGGGCTGGGACGACGAGAGCCGGAACGCCGCCGAACTGGCCCACCGCGCGGAAGCGATTGGCGTCAAGGCCGTCACGGTGCATGGCCGCACGCGAAAGCAGTTCTACACCGGGCAAGCGGATTGGGACGCGGTCGGGACGGTGAAGGCGGCGGTCGGCATCCCCGTCATCGTCAATGGCGACATCATCACCGCAGATGAAGCGCGCCAGGCCCTGGCGCAGTCCGGCGCGGACGGATTGATGTTGGGACGCGGCGTCTATGGCCGGCCGTGGCTGGCGGCGCACCTTGAGCGGGCGCTGATCGATGGCGTGGCGCTGGAGGAGCCCGGACCTGATGCGCGGCTGGCGATCGTGATCGAGCACTTGCGGGCGTCGGCCGACTTCTACGGCCTGCCGCTGGGTCTGAAGATGTTCCGCAAACATCTGGGCTGGTACATCGAACAGGCGCCGTGGCCGGCCGATCCGCAACACCGTCGTGTGGCGAAGGCAAGAATTTGCCGCCTGGACGATCCGATCGACGTCGAAGCCGCGATACACGAACTGTGGCGGCCGGATTTGCCTCGGTTAGATAAGTCTGCTGTTGAAAATGGGCCACAGGTGTTGGAGACTGCTGTGGCATGACGGATACGCCCTCAGCACGCACCGCTTCGCCCGACCTCGCGTCGGACGACGGATCGTTCTGGGGATGGGTCGATAGCGAACGCGCCCGGACCGGCTTCGGACTGGCGTTCTTTCTGGCCGTCGCGATCACGGCGGCGGCCATCTGGCTGGTGGCGGTCGCGCCGGGGGCCACATCAGGGTCGGCGCGCGGATCGAGCAGCCAGATCGCGCTGATCGTTCTGGCCGCCAATCTGCTCCTGATTTCCGGCTTGGCCATCATCGTCGGCCGACGCGTGCTGACTCTGGTGCGCAGCACTGACGAAGCCGGATCGCGCCTTCATCTGAGGTTCGTCGCCCTGTTCTCGATGGTGGCCTTGGTCCCGTCGGTGCTGATCGCCCTGGTGTTCGGCGTTCTGGTCAATCGAGGCGTAGACCAATGGTTCAGCCAGAACGTCCAAGCCTCGGTCGAGAACGGAGCGATCGTGGGCCGCGCCTATATTCAGGACGTTTCGGCCGCAATGGATGCTGATCTGGTCACCATTTCGGATCAGTTGGGAAGCGCGAGAAGCCTGTTTGCTGATCGCATTCAGTTTAACGACGCGCTAGGCCAAGTTGGGGATATCTTCGGCTATCCCGCCATCTATATTCTGGATGGCAAGGGCGAGGTGCTGGCTCGCGCTGAAAAGACAGGCGCGCCTCCTTATCTTGCGCCGCCGCGCGATGAACTCGCGGCCGCAGCTGAAGGCGGGCAGCCTCCGCAGACCGTCACGCAGCATCCAGACGCCGTCCGGTCGATCATCGCCCTGCCAGCCTATGGCGACGCCTATCTTTATCTGGTGCGTCCGCTTCAAGACGGCCTTGTGGCGCGAATGAACACGTCGGTTCAGTCGATCCAGGCTTATCGGGAAGCTCAGGAGAGCCGCGCCCGTATACAGTCGGCCTTCATCCTCAGCTATCTGGAAACGGCGCTGCTGGTGCTGGTCGGGGCGGTGTGGCTGGGAATGTCGGCAGCCAGCAGCATCTCCGCGCCCATTGGTCGCTTGGTGAAGGCGGCGGGACAGGTCGCGGGCGGCGACTTCACCGCACGGGTCGACAGCGACGGCGCCCCGGCCGAAATCGCCACCCTGTCGGATGCCTTCAACCGCATGACCGGCGATCTGCAGGCTCAGCAGGCCGCGCTGAAAGCCGCGAGCGACGAGGCGCATGATCGCAGCCGGTTCATCGAGACGGTGCTGTCGGGCGTTAGCGCCGGTGTCATCGGCTTGGACAAGCGTGGGCGGGTGTCGGCGATCAACGACAGCGCCCTGCAACTGCTTCACATCGACGACGCCGAGGTTCTGGGTCACGAACTCGCGGCCCTGTCGCCAGAGCTGAGCGATCTGGTTCGGCGCGCCGAGGCCCATATCGAGGAAGACATCGACGTCAGCCGGGGCGGAGACACGCGGCGGCTGCGCGTTCGGATCGAGGGCGGCTTCGGTGGCGAGATGGTCCTGACCTTCGACGACATCACCCGCTTGGTGACGGCCCAGCGAAACGCGGCTTGGCGCGACGTGGCCCGTCGCATCGCCCATGAGATCAAGAACCCGCTGACGCCGATCCAGCTGTCGGCCGAGCGGTTGAAGCGGAAATACCGCGCGCGGATCGGCGAGGATGTCGAAATCTTCGACCGGTGTACTGACACCATCATCCGCCAGGTCGGAGACATCGGTCGCATGGTCGATGAGTTCTCGTCCTTCGCCCGCATGCCGGCGCCGCGTTTCGCGCCCGAGAACCCGGCCGAAATGCTGCGCGAGGCGGTGTTCGCCCAGCGGGTCGCCGCGCCGGACATCGTGGTCGACATCACCGAGCCCCTGCCCAAGACGACAATGGAGGCCGACGGCCGCATGGTGGGGCAGGCGCTGATCAACATCCTCAAAAACGCGGGCGAGTCGGTTGCGGCGCAACGGCTTGCGGCGGCTGAGGCGGCGGCGTCGGATCGTGCGGGCGTCATCGCGTCGCTGACGATCGAGGACGGCGTCGCCAC
>NZ_DAMBJX010000057.1:0-10697 GCF_032067225.1 Brevundimonas vesicularis
GCCTTCGGGACGATCCGGACGTTGGCCGCCAGCATTGGGACGTTCGCCACCCGACGGGCGCTCGGCACGGGGCGTATCGTTTGCGGGTCGGCTGGGACGTTCTGAGCGAGGCTCGCGCGGTCCGTCCTCACGACCCATCTGCGGGCGCTCGGGCCGGTTCATGCCGCGGGCGCGCCCTTCGCGCTGCGGCCGTTCCTGCTGAGCCTGATCCTGTTCCTGGGCGAGGGCTTGTATCGGAGCTGCAAGCGGGCCGGCGACGGCGGCGATGGCGGTGAAAGCCATCAGGAGGCGTTTCATGGTCTTTGGTTCCTGCACGCCGGGTCTCCGGCGGCTTGAGGCGATCATCGATCCGTGGCGATGAACCCAGGCTGAACACTGTTCGCAATCAAGGGGCTGTCGGAAAAAGCAGAACCCCGCAGGCAAGACCTGCGGGGTTCGATCGTCCGGTTATGACGGGGCTTAATAGACGCCCGAGAGGACGCTGGCGATCAGACCGCTGGCCACAGCGATCAACAGGATGTCGTTGCCGGCGTGGACGTAACGATAGCCGCGCGGGGCTTCGCGAAGGCCGTAAACATAGGGGTCACGGACGTAGTAGCTGCGATACTGCGCCGGCAGATAGCCGCCGGTGCGCCAGCGATAGCCGTTGTAGCGCGGCTCGACCCGGTAGTAGCCGTAGCTGGGCGCATACCAGTAGCCCGAGCGCGGACCGTTGTAGCCACGGAAGTCCGAGCGGCCGCGCCACCAGTTGCTGTTGTTGCGGTCCCAGCGGTCGTTGCGCCAATCGCGACGGTCGTCCCGGCGTTCCGCCCAGTAGTCGCGGCGGTCGTCGCGGCGGTCACGACGATAGTCCTGGCGGCTGTCATAGCGACCGTCGCGCCAATCGCGGCGATCTTCACGGCGTTCCTGGCGGAAGTCGCGGCGGTCGTCACGGCGATCCTGACGATACTCGCGGCGGTCGCGGTCCTGGGCCTGAACGAGCATCGGCACGGCCGTGGTCGACAGGGCGAGGGCGACGACGGCGGCCTTGGTGAGGCGGTTCATCTTCGTGCTCCATTCTGGGCCGCCGACGGATGTGCCGATCCGACCCGTTAATGATGAGCAAGGTCGGATTTCACGCCTGAATGCCCGCTGAACGACCCCGTCAGGATTGCGGAGCGCTGATCATGTGCGGAGGTGAGGCGTAAACGAGAGATTTCCGAGAGATTTCCGAGGTCTGAATCCCGTTAGAAGTATTCATTTCTGCTTTACTGAAAAGTCCGGGCGAAGCCTTTCGCCGTTAACTTTAACTTCAAACCACCGGTATTTGATGGCGTCTCAGAGGCGGGCCCAGAATGGCGCCCGATCAGGAGATACGGTGATGAACGCGCAAGAAATGGCGCACGACCTGCAGGCCCACGACGACGGTCTGCCGCTGCCGACCCCGGACATGTCCGGCGACGACCTGTTTAAATTGGGCATGATGTATTCGGCCGGATCGGGCGGTTGCCCCATGGACCGGGTGTCGGCCCACATGATCTTCAACCTGGCGGCCATGAAGGGTTCGATCGAGGCGCGCGTCTATCGCCGCGAGATGAGCCTGGAGATGGAGCGCGAGGAGATCGCCGAGGCCCAAAAGGCCGCGCGGCGCTACATCGATCAGGGCGTGGTTCAGCTGGTCGCCTAAACGACCATCTAGAACTGGGCGTAGCCGTTGCCGTTCGATCCGTTGATCGAATAGCTGAAGCCGATAGGCAGGGCGGCGCGCACCTGGGTGAAGAAGGCCGCCAGTTCGCCCAGCGTCGAACGCGGCACAAAGACGATGTCGCCACGCCGCAGCGGCACGACCTCGCCGCGACGCGGACGCAGGTCCACCACTCGCATCATGCGCGATCCACCGGGGCCGCGACGGATCAGGGCCACGCTATCCTGACGCGACGTCGGGGCGAACCCGCCGGCCTGGATCACCGCCTGATAGGCGTCCAGATCGCCGATCATTTCGAAGACGCCTGGGTTGCGCACCTCGCCGTCGACCCAGACACGGATCGGCCCGGCCTGGCGCAGGGTGACCTCGACAACAGGGCGCACCAACTGCGTCGCATAGGCCGCCGAGACGACCTGCTGAAGCTGTGGTAGGGTGCGATCCGCCGCCATGACCGATCCGATCAGGGGCAGGGCGATGCGACCACCAGGACCCACCTTGAGTGTCCGGGTCAGTTCCGAAGCCGTCGGCGTCGCCACCTCGATCTCGTCGCCAGGATACAGCAAATATTCCGGCTCCAGATCCGTCCAGGGCGCGAAAGCCAGGCCGGCGAGCGCGTCGTAAGGCGACCGGTCGGCGCGCCGAGGATCGCGAACGCCGCCGGCCGCGCCGCAGGCCGCCAGCGACGCGGCGATGGAGGCTGAACCCAGGGTCAGCAGAAACAGGCGGCGATCGGTCAGCATGGGAATCGGTCGGCCTCGACGAGGGATTTGAGCCAACCTCGCCGGTTATGGGTAACCATCAGTTAACGCCGGTGGGCGAAGGGTGAAGACAACACGCCTTTCAAGGGATTCGGCCCGCCCGATGCGCTCCACCGCACACGTCACCACAAGGCCGCGCTACGGCGTTCTGGACGTGATCGGCCTGTTGTTCCGCGAACTGCTGCTGATGATCGTGGTGTTCGTGGTGATCCTCGGGCTGGGGTTCGCCGCCGCCATGACGCTGAAGAAAAGCTACACCGCAACCGGCTCAGTGTTTGCGGGCGTGGGCCAGGAATACGTCTATCAACCGCGCGTTGGCACGGCCGAGCGGGGCCAGGCGCCGCAGGGCGACGAGGTCGCCAACTCCGAAGCCGCCATCCTGGGCTCCAGCGCCGTGCGCCAGAAGGTGGTCGAGGCCCTGGGCCCCGCCGCCATCCTGGGCGAGCAGCCCAAGGGCAGTCCGCAGGCCGCGCGGTCCGCCGCGCTGAAGGCCGTCGGCGGCGGCTTGGGCGTCGCCACGGCGCCGGGTAGCGCGGTCATCCACCTGACCTACAAGGCCGACGATCCCGAACGGGCGGCCCGGGTCCTGAACACGATCATCGAGCAATATCTGATCTATCGCCGCGAGGTCTTCCAGGACAAGACGCCGGCCATCGCCAGCCAACGCATCGCCTTCGAGGATGAACTCGGCAATGCGGATCGGGCTTATGAGGCCTTCCTGGCGTCCAATGACATCGGCGACTTCACCGCGGCCAAGGCGACGCTGGCGGCGACCTATCAGACGGTCTTCACCGATCGGATGTCGACCCAAAGTCAGCTGAACCAGACCGCCCAGCGTCTGAACACCCTGGTGGCGCAGCAGGCGGGAACACCGGCTGAGGTGGCGTTGCAGCAGGATCTGAACATCTCGGCCCAGGACCAGGTGCTGCAACTGCGCACCGAGCGCGAGCAGCTGTTGTCGCGCTATCAGCCCGACGCCCAGCCGGTGAAGGACATCGAAGCGCGGATCAATCAACTGCAAGCCTATGTCGCGACCGGCACGGCCGTCGGGGCCAAGGAGGTCCGCACCGGGCCGAACCCTGTCTGGACCGAGCTGGAAACCACGCGGATCAACACCCGGGCTGAGCGCGACTCGCTGGCGGCGCGTCTGGCGGTCCTGGACCGGCAGCTGGCCGATATTCGTTCGCGGCAGGCGCGGCTGACGGCGCTGGAATCCGAGAACACGACTTTGGCCGGCAATCGCGAAGTGCTGAGCGCCTCGATCCGAGAGTTCCAGCAACGCGAGACCCAGAGCCGCGCCGATAACGCCCTGGTGGCCGCCGGCGCCGACAACGTCACTGTCATCGAACGCGCCCAGCCGCCGGCGACGGGCAAGAGCCTGAAGATCCCGCTGCTGGCGGCGGTCTTCCTGTTCGCGGGTTTCACCGCCCTGTGCGTCGGCCTGTTGCGCGTGTTCACACGGCGCGGCTTCACGACGCCGGCCTCGGTCAGCCGTACCCTGGACATGCCGGTCCTGGCCGTCGCGCCGGCCAAGGCGGCCTAGCGAAAGTCGTGCTAGGCTGAGGGCTTAGGGAGCGCCTTGGCGATTCGATGGTCGACCTGACTTCAGAAATGGCGGGCCTTTGGGCGGCGCTGGGACCGGCGCCGGCGCACCGCGCGCGCGTGATCCAGTTCGCCTCCGCCGCGACCGGCGAGGGCGTCTCGACCGTTGCGCGAGAGTTCGCCCGATTGGCGGCGGTGCGGGCGCGAAAGCCCGTCTGGCTGATCGACGGCGATCTGGCCCAGCAGGGGCAGTTGGAGACGGTGTCGGCCGAGCCGGATCGTTTCGGCCAGGTCGGAAAGGCCGCGCAAGGCTCGCCCGACGGGTCAAGCTTTTACGCCGTGACGCCGCGCGTGACCGGGCGCGACGGAAAGCCGGTGCCGGACTCGCGACTGTTGACGGCGCGGTCCTGCCTTGGCGGCCGTCTGTGGGTGACGCATTTCCATATGGAAGCGTTGCGGTCCGGGCACCGGGTCGAGGCGGTCGGAGAGCCCCGCTACTGGGAGGCGCTGCGGCCCCACGCCGACACCATCGTTATCGACGCGCCCGCCGCCGACCGCAACGACATGGCGATCATCCTGGCGCCCTTCGTGGACATGACGGTGTTGGTGAT
The DNA here is from genome assembly GCF_032067225.1 of Brevundimonas vesicularis. Lineage (GTDB taxonomy): Bacteria > Pseudomonadota > Alphaproteobacteria > Caulobacterales > Caulobacteraceae > Brevundimonas > Brevundimonas vesicularis_F. The sequence goes on from NZ_DAMBJX010000057.1 coordinate 4,596, forward strand.
CGCGGCCGAAAGCACGGCCGCCCATGCCCCGGTCATCCTGCGCGACGAGATCGAAGCGGTGGGCGGCAAGATCGCCGGCGTGGTCATGAATCGCTCGACCTACAAGGCGCCGGGCTTCCTGCGGCGATTGATGGGCTAAAGCCTTCCGAAGCGCTTTTTCGGCGTCCGCTTTCGTACATTCGGCAAGAAAATGAAGCATTTGCGGCGAAGCTCGGCGTGGATGCGGCGCCTTTGCGCGTCTTGCGCATTGTGTGGCCATGACAAAGTCCGTCGCATTCGTCGGAGCGGGGCCGACGACGCTCTACGCTCTTCATGCCCTGCTGTCTCAAGGCGCCGTTTCGGCGCGGGTGACGGTGTTCGAGGCGCGCGAGACGGCCGGTTGCGGCAGCCCCTACAGCCCGGACTGGAACGACGCGGCGATGCTGTCCAACATCGCCAGCATAGAGATCCCGAAGTTACAGGACACGTTGGCCGACTGGCTGTCGGCACGAACGCCCGCCGAACTGGCAGAGCTGGACGTGGATGGGGCGTCGCTCGATGAGCGCACCTTCGTCCCACGCGTCGCCCTGGGACGATATTTCGAAAATCAGTTCGCCGCCCTGGTTCAGCAGGCCTGCGCGATGGGCGTCGTCATCGATGTGCGGACGGGATGCCGGGTCATCGACGCTGCGAACCGCGAGGACGGTATCGAGCTGACCTACACGTCGCCGCCGTCGCGGAAGGTCGCCAAGGCTGTATTCGACCACGTGGTTCTGGCGACGGGTCACCAGTGGCCGTCGCGGCCGGACGCCCAGCCCGGATATTTCCTCAGCCCCTGGCCCGCATCTGACCTCGCGGATGTTCCGGCGACGCAGATCGGCATTCGGGGGTCGTCGTTGACGGCCATCGATGCGGCCGTCGCCCTGGCCACGTCGCACGGGGACTTCGTTCGACAGGATGATCGGCTGATCTATCAGCCCGCGTCCGATACCGAAGATTTTCACATCGCCATGATGTCGCGAAAGGGACTGTTGCCCGAGGCGGATTTCTATTTTCCGCTGCCGCATCGCCCGCTGACCTATTGTACGCCCGAGGCTGTCGCTGCGGCTGTGGCGTGCGGTCCTGACGGGCTGCTGGACGCCGTGTTCGACCTTTTTCGAGCCGAACTGATCCATCTGGATCCGGACTACGCCGCCGAGACGGGACTGCATGACGCGACGCTGGAAACCTTCGCCGAGAGCTATTTCGCGCGGCGGGCATCGGTTGATCCCTTCGTCTGGGCCGCCGCGAACCTGAAGGAGGCGCAGGCGAACCATGCCGCAGAGGTGACGGTGGCCTGGCGCGACGGCATCCTGCGCATGCATGAAATCGTCGCCGTCATCGTGCCCCATCTGGACAGCATCCAGTTCGAGCGGTTCAGCCGCGCCTTCAAGCCGATCTTTGTCGATATCTACGCCGGTGTGCCGCACGAATCGATCGAGCGGATGCTGGCGCTGCACACCGCCAGACGGCTGGATGTCATCGCCCTGGGCGACGACTACGATGTCGATACGCGTTGTCCCGAAGGCGGCGCGCGGGTGACGATCGGCGACACGACGCGCCACTTCCCGATCTTCATCGAGGCGACGGGGCAAGCGGCTCTGAGCGGCATCCAGTTTCCGTTCCTGTCCTTGTTGGAGCAAGGGATCGTGCGTGATCAGGTTGCGAATGACGCGCCCGATATCATCCGGGGGATTGCGGTCGATGACATGTTTCGGCCGGTCGACGCACCCCTGCCGATGGATCGGCTGTTCTGTCTCAGCCTGCCGTTCATCATGGGGCGGCATCCCTTCGCGCAAGGGATCACCAGTTCGCACGAAATGGGCGGGATCGTCGGTCGGCGACTGGCGTTGATCCTGAATACCGCAAAGCCTGCGGTCGATCTTGCCGATACGGCGGCCTGACGCGAGGACGAATGAAGCTGTTTGCGATCTACATCGGCGGGGAGCACCCCGGCGCCAATATCGAGGTGCACGATATGCGCTTCCTCGTCGCCCCGACGATTGAGGCGACGAAAGAGGCCTTGCTGGCGCAGTGGTGGGGACGCGAAGGGACGCTCCACATCGATTGCTGGTCGGAGATTTCGCAGGCAGACGGCTATGAGGTCAGTCTTCTGCCCACGCCCTATCAGGGCAAGGAGAAGCTCTACTACGTCAACCTGGGCGGCTACGACGGTGTGGCGTTCGCCGAGCAGCACCGCAATGTCTTCGTCGTCGCCGATAGCCTGCCGGCGGCCAAGGCGCGCGCTATCAAATTGGCCAGGGGTTGGACGGACGCGCACCGGGACGAGATGTATGAGGCCGAACAGGCGTTTGCGCTGGACGACGTTGCGGGCGCCGAACGGCTTTATATCCACCTCAAGCCGAGCCTGATGACCGGCGATCCGGACTTCACCTGCCGCTATATGCCGATCCGCTGATCAGGCCGAGGTCGCTTCAGCATCGCCGCGCCATACAGTTTAGGCTCGAAGCCCTTGGTCCAGAAGACCTTGCCGAGACCACGCGCGCAGCGGTCGTAGGTGTGGGCGCGGTCGGGGCGGCGAAGGAGGGCGGCTAGAAGCGATGCGGCGCCCCAGAGCGCGGTCTGGACCAGGCCGACCACCATCCATTTGACGACGCCGGGCCAGTCGTGGCGGTCGGCGGCCATCTGGGTCGGGCTCTGGCCATAGGCGAAGGCGCGGGTCAGGGCGTAGGTCAGAGTGGCGCGGTGGGGCGGGGCGAACTCATCCACCCAGGCCTCGGCCGCCCAGCCGAACCGGCCGCCCCGCGCCCTCAGGGCGGTGAATAGGCGGTCGTCCTCGCCGCCCGTCTCGTTCAAGGCGACGTCGAACGGGGCCTCGCCGGGCAGGGCGGTCGCGCGCACCATCAGACTGTTTCCGCACCCGTGGATGTCGTCGGTGAGGCCGGTTTCGCGCGGGCCGCCGCGACCGAAGAACCGCTCCAGATAGGTGGTGGTCCAGCCGGTGTTTTCGGGAACGCGCCCCCGGATTGGGCCGAAGACGACATCGGCGCCGGTTTGGCCTTGGGCATGCAAGAGGGCGGCAAGCCAGCCAGGCGAGGCGGCCTCGTCATCGTCCAAGAAAGCGATCAGTGCAGCGTCCGTTGCGGCGAGGCCGATGTTGCGAGCCGTCGCCACACCGGGGATGGGGGCATGGGCATAAGTCAGGGGCACAGCCGCCTCGGCGCGAAGCCGTTCGATCAGGGCGGCGGCTGAGCCTTGCGGGTCATTGTCGGCGACGACGATGGCGGCGACGCGATCCAGCGATCTGGTCTGTGTGAAGACCGAGCGCAAGGCCCGCTCCAGGCTGTCGGGGCGGCGCAGGGTTGGGATTATGACGGCGACATCGCGCATCGTCAGACGGCGTCCGCATAGACGGCGGCGCGGTAGAGCCTGAGCGCGAAGGCGCGGGCCTTGACCGGCAGGGCCACCGTCAGGGCGGCTTGTTTCATCAGGCGACGCCCCAGGGGCAGGGCGGGCAGGCGTTTCAACGCGCGCGCGGCCTTGTAGCTGGGATAGGTCTGGACGATGGAGGGATGCAGGGCGACCACGCGGGCGAAGTTGCCGGCGCCTTGATCGAACTTGCGCGCCAAATCCTCGACCGTGTCTAGGCCCATATGGGTGGCGGGATTGTCGATATGGACGACGGGAAAGCGGCGGGAAACGCGCATGGCCCACTCCACGTCCTCCCAGCCCCAGCCGCTGAAACCAGGATCGAAGGATTCGGCGGCGAATACGTCGCGGCGCACCAGCAGATTGGAGGTGTAGACGTATTTTTCGGGCGTCAGGGCGCGCTGGGACGCGGACAGGCATTCCGAGGCGCCGGACAGGGCGCGGTGAACGGCGAACCGCGCGTCGGTCGGCGCTTGCTCCAGCGAGAAGCCGCCGAAGGCTACGGCGGGCGCGTTGTCAGTGGCCAGTCGCAGCCAGTTTTGTAGGAAGGCCGCCGCATCTGGCCGCATGTCGCTGTCGAGGAACAGATAGGCCTCGCCACGGGCGGCCGTGGTCAGGCGGTTACGTCCCCTGGCGCGGCCCTCGTTGGCGGCCAGGGTGATCAGGCGCACGGGCAGGTCGAGGGCGTCGAGGGTCGCCTGAAGCCGGGCCGTCAGATCGGCGTCGCCGGTGCCGTCGTCCAGCAGGATCAGCTCCACCGCGTCGGACAGGGCGGCGGCCTCGGCATCCAATTCGCGCACCAGTTCTTGCGGATCGTCGCGCAGGAAGGGGATCAGGACCGAGATCGTCGGCGCCGCCTGAGACCAAGCAGCGTTGTCGTGGATATGGGCGCTCATGCCGGCACACTCCGGCGCGCGCGGATCAGGCGCAGCAGCACGTCACGCACCCCGGCGGCGTTCAGCGTCAGGGCGACGACGGCATAGACGAGACCACCCACGCTGGCGTCCAGGATCAGCTCCAAGAAACCGCCCAGCGGCGGCAGCATCCAGACGACCCCCGCCATGACGGCGGAGGCGATCCCGCAACGGATCAGCGCCTTCCAAGGCATCGGCAAGGCGATGGCGCGGCGGCTGAGCAGGATGCAGGCGATCAAGCCGATGGCGAAACTGGCGGCGGTTGAGACGGCGGCGCCCGTCACGCCCATGAGGGGGATCAGCACCAGGTTCAGCGCAACGTTGCAAAGCGCCGGAATTGCCATCGTCACCAGCAACAGGCCGGTCTTCTTTCCAAGGGTGAAGCCGAAGCCGAAATAATAGGCGATCATCCCCGAGAGGAAGGACGAGGCGGCGATCCACGGCGTCACCAGCGCAGCGGCGCTGCGCAGATCCTGGCCGATCATCAGCTCCGCCAGCGGTCGCGCGACCAGCGACAGGCCCACGGCGGCGGGCAGGCCGATCAGGATCAGGGTCGAACCCTGTTCGATGGCCGTCTGACGCAGCGCCTCACGCCCACCGCGCTCCAGCGCCATGACCATGGCCGGCGCTCCGGCCGCCCCTAGCCAGATGAAGATGACGTCCAGCGTCCGGTTCGCCAGGCTGTAGCTGGCGTGATAGGCGCCGACCGCCGCCGCATCCATGAAGGCGGCCAGCAGAAACCGGTCCGTGGACGCCAGCACCAGCGCCAAGGTCAGCGACGCCGCGATCGGATAGCCATAGAGGGCATAGGCTTTCAGCCGCGTGCGATCCACGGTTCCGCCACCAGCCTGTCGCAACTCGCCCGGCAGGATGAAGGGCAGGGCGAACAGGGGGCCGATGGCCAGGCCCAGCAAGGGCGAGGCCGCGCCGGCGCCGGCCAGCGCGAACCCGGCACCGACCAGAAAGCCCAGGATGGCGACGCCGATGTCCACGGCGGCGGATTTCGACACCTCGCCCGCCGCGCGATACCGCTCCTGCGCCAGCTTGGCGAGATTGCGCACGGGCGCGCCGGCCAGGCCGAAGGCGACGGCGATCTTGAACGCGGGCGTCAGCGGCGCCAGCCACACGATCAGGGCTGCGATCGGGGTGAACACGGCGATGATGGTGAAGGACGTGCGGTACAGACTGGCGAAATGGGTCGCCATTCCCTCGGGCGTGCGCTCGGCCGCCCAGAAGCGCGCCATCGACGCCTCCAGCCAGGTGAAGGTGACGGTGTGGGCCAGGGTCGTGACCGAAAACGCCAGGGCGTAATGGCCGAAGTCATCGGCGCTGAGCAGGCGCGTAAAGACGAAGATCGTCAGGAACCCGACCATCCCCTGGACGATCTGGGCCGGCAGATAGCCCCAGACGCCGCGCCAGAACATGCGCTTCTCGCTCAACGCACGGCCGCCCGGTCGCCCAGCAGAACAGGAATGGTGACGGCGATGACCCACAGGTCCAGCCAGAAGGACTGGCGCTCGATATATTCGATGTCCAGCTGGACGCGCTCGCGCACCTGGGCCTCGGTGTCCACCGGTCCGCGCGAGCCCTTGATGGCGGCCCAGCCGGTCATGCCGGGCTTGATGCGGTGGCGATGGGCGTATTCGGCGACCAGCAGGGCGGATTCGGTCTCGCCGGTCTTCATGCCGATGGCGTGCGGGCGGGGGCCGACCAGGGACATCTCGCCCGACAGGACGTTGAAGATTTGGGGCAGTTCATCCAGGCTGGTGGCGCGAATTAA
>NZ_DAMBJX010000057.1:10707-16207 GCF_032067225.1 Brevundimonas vesicularis
CGACACGGGTTACGCGGTCGTCGTCGGCGCAGACCTGGCGGCTTGCGGTCGCATCGGCGGCGGCGTGGCGCATGGAGCGGAACTTCCACACGACAATGGTCTCGTGATTGAAGCCATGACGGCGCTGGCGGAAGAAGACGGGGCCGGGACTATCCAGCCGCACGGCCAGAGCCACCAGGGCCATGATGGGCGCAGCGACGACCAGGGCTGCGGCGCCAATCACCAGGTCCTGCATCCGCTTGTTGAAGGCGCGGCGGTCCGGGTTGGCAGGACCATCCAGAGGCGCGAGCGGCGCATTGGCCAGCCTGTTCAGCAGTCCATCGCGACCCAGTTCTGAATCAACCAGGACCGTCAGCGGATTGGGCAGGGCGTTCAAGGTCTGCGTCAGGTCGCGCACGCGCTGGCCGGTCTCGGGATCTATAGCCAGCACGATCCGGTCGACATAGGGCGTCAGCCGGTGGGTCAACAGAGCCTTGGCAGTCCCCAGCACCGGCACGCCGGCCAAGCTGTCCGGCGATCTGGCCAAGCGGTCGTCGAACACGCCCAGCACATTCATGTCACGTCGCTCCAACGCCTGTTCGATCAGACGTCGCGCGTTTCGGGTCGCGCCGACGATGACGATGTTGGGCGACAGCACGCCCAACCGACGCCACCGTGCGATGACAACCAACCACAGGCCATGCAGCAGGGTCAGGGCGGCTGTCGTCGTCAGCGCCCAAGGCGCAATGACGTCCAGCGCCGGGCGGTCCAGCAGCCAACCCAGAACGAGCGCCACGCCGGCCGAGACGACTCCCACGCCCACAACGCCTGCCATGTGCAGAGGCCAGGGCGTGTCGCGCCCGAATCGATAAAGCTGAAGCGCGCGCATCAGGATGAGCACCAGAACGGCGCCGACGACCACGGGCGCGGCGTCGCCGACCGTGATCGAGGCCAAGCCCGTCGGCTGGATCGCCAGGACCGCGCTGAACGCCAGTCCGCAAACCATCAGCACGTCGATCAGCCGGAAATAATGCGCCGACAGTCGGACGGACGATCGCTCGCGCGCATTCAGCCAAATCTCCGGGCGGAACGGCCCACGCAACGGCCGGCTTTTCAGCGGCGTGTCGGCGGCGAGACTGGCGGGACGGTCGAGCAACAGGCGGTCCAGAAGCGATCCGGGGGGCGAATGATGGCCGCGATACTGCCGCTTTGGCCTCTATGTCGCGTTAACGTGGACGCTTTCTCTCGAACCGGATTGCGCGACGCATCAGCCTCCGCTATCGACGCCCTCGCAGGAGACGTGGCCGAGTGGCTGAAGGCAACGGTTTGCTAAATCGTCGTACCCCGTAAGGGGTACCGAGGGTTCGAATCCCTCCGTCTCCGCCATTCCTCTCCGACCATAGGCCGATCAGCAGCCACCCACGGCGCGGTGGAGCAGAGGCTTCATGAGTGTATTTCGCCGTTGAGAACGACCGCCGTGCACGCCTAGCTGAACAGGCTCCACCAGGGCTTCCAGGGGGTCAGGTGGTGTTCGTGGTGACGGCCGAAGTTGAAACAGGTGAGCAACGACAGGACCGGGCCGAAGGAGCTGGTGCGGGCGTTGTGGTGATCGGGAAAGGCTTCGTTGGTATGCCGGTGGGGCAGCCAGGTGCCGAAGGTGAACAACTGTAGCGCCGAGAGCAGGGCGGGCGCGGCCCAGAAGACCAGAAGATTGGGCATGCGGGCGCCGAGGATCAGCACGGCGACAGCCACGAGCACCGTCAGAACGGCCAGTTCTCGCCAGCCGAAATAGGTGCGGAAGAAGCCGTAGAACCAGGGCAGAAAGGCGCGGGGGGCGTCGGCGTGAAAGTCGGGATCGTCCGCCGTGCCGGGTGCGGCGTGATGGGCGTGGTGGGCCGTCTTCAAGGGCGCGAACCGAAATCCGGCGTAGAGGGCTAGCGCCAAGCTGCCGATCGCCGTGTTCAGCCGTGGGCGTCCCGGAGCCAGCGAGCCGTGCATGGCGTCGTGGGCGACGATGAACAGGCCGACGGATAGCCAGGTCTGGAAGGCGACGATCAGCGGAACGGTCAGGACGCTCCACATCGTCCAGCGATGAAAATAGACGCCGTAGATATGCAGGCTCAGCCAGGCCGCCGCGATCAGGCCAGCCAGCGTCAGGCCGATCAGGGCCTGGTTCGGGACGACCCGTGGCATTGGCGTGACGGCGCACATGGCGCGAAACTTAGCGCATCGCGGCCCGGTAAGCATCCTGTTCGCTTGCCGCATGCGTCGTCGCGTGCCACCTGTCTGGAATGCAGGTCGACGCCTCTGACACTTCCGCGCCGGACCTTTTGCTGGTCGGCGGCGGCCTGGCCAATGGCCTGCTGGCGCTGCGGCTGTCGCGCGTCCGTCCTGATCTGGACGTGCGAATCGTCGAGGCGGCGCAGACCCTGGGCGGGGTCCACACCTGGTCCTTCTTCGACAGCGACCTGACGCAGGATCAGCGCGACTGGATCGCGCCCTTGGTGGTGCATCGTTGGCCGGGATACAGCGTCCGTTTTCCCCAGTTCGAACGCGCGCTGTCGACCCCCTATTGCAGCGTCACGGCCGAACGGTTCGCGGCGGTGGTCGAGGCGGCCTTGCCCGGAAAGGTCATGCTGGGCGCGCTGGTCGCCTCGGTGTCGCCGACCGAAGCGTTGCTGGCTGATGGACGGCGTCTGAGCGCCAAGGCGGTGATCGATGGGCGCGGGCCAACCGCGACGCCGGATCTGGCGCTGGGTTTTCAGAAGTTCGCCGGGCTGGAGGTGCGGCTGGCGGCGCCGCACGGTCTGACCACGCCCATCGTCATGGACGCCTGCGTCGATCAGGCCGGGGGCTACCGGTTTCTCTACACCCTGCCGTTCGATGATCGCACGCTGCTGATCGAGGATACGCGCTACACTGACGGCGATGCGCTGGATCGCGCGGCCTTCCGGCAGGGCGTGCTGGATTACGCCCGCGCGCAGGGCTGGGAGATCGAGACGGTCTTGCGCGAGGAGGACGGCGTCCTGCCCGTGGCGCTTGACGGGGACATCGGCGCGCATTTGTCGCGGATGGGTCCGACGGCGCTCAGCGGTCTGCGCGCGGGGCTGTTTCACCCGACCACCGGCTATTCCCTGCCGGACGCGGTGCGCCTGGCCGACCGGTTGGCGCGGGATTTCGAGCCGGCGACCGTCGCCGAAGACATCCGCCGCCATGCGCATGACGTATGGGCCGGACGAGGCTTTTATCGGTTGCTGAACCGGATGCTATTCCGTGCGGCGCGGCCCGACGAGCGATACAAGGTGCTGGAGCGTTTCTATCGTCTGCCCCAGCCTTTGGTCGAACGCTTCTACGCCGCGGGATCCACACTCGCCGACAAGGCGCGGATCCTGAGCGGAAAACCCCCGGTGCCGATCGGCGCCGCACTGACCTGTATGGTCGAAAGAGGACGTGCGTGATGCGGGCTGCTGTAATAGGATCGGGCTTCGGAGGTTTGTCGCTGGCCATACGGCTGCAGTCGGCGGGCATTCAGACCACGGTGTTCGAGGCCCGCGATCTGGAGGGCGGCCGGGCCTATGTGTTCAAGGACAAGGGCTATACCTTCGACGCCGGTCCCACCGTCATCACCGACCCGTCGGCGCTGGAGGAACTGTTCGAGGCCAGCGGGCGCAAGCTGTCGGACTATGTCGAACTGCTGCCGGTCGCGCCTTTCTATCGGCTGTGCTGGGAAGACGGCGACGTTTTCGACTACGTCAACGATCAGGACGAGCTGGATCGCCAGATCGTGGCGCGCAATCCGGCCGACAAGGAAGGCTATCGCAAGTTCCTGGCCTATTCGCAGGACCTGCTGAAGGAAGGCTATCTGAAGCTGGGGGCCGTGCCGTTCCTGGACTTCGCCAGCATGGTCAAGGCTGCGCCGGAGCTGATGCGGCTCCAGGCCTGGCGGTCGGTCTATGACAAGGTCGCCAGCTATATTCAGGACGAGCACCTGCGCCAGGCGTTCAGCTTCCACTCCTTGCTGGTCGGCGGCAATCCGTTCGCGACCTCGTCAATTTATGCCTTGATCCATGCGTTGGAGCGGCGCTGGGGCGTCTGGTTCCCGCGTGGCGGCACCGGCGCCCTGATCCAGGCCATGGTGCGTCTGCTCAAGGATCTTGACGGGGAAGTCCGGCTGAACAGTCCGGTCGAGCGCATCACCATGGCGAACGGTCGCGCGACCGGCGTGGTGGTGAACGGCGAGACGCTGGCCTTCGACATGGTCGCCTCCAACGCTGACGTAGTTCACACCTATCAGCGCTTGTTGGGTCAGGAACCGCGCGGTCAGAAGGAGGGCGCCAAGCTGGCGTCGCGGCGTCACTCCATGTCGCTGTTCGTCATCTATTTCGGCCTGAAGCGCGTTCATCCGGAGGTGCGCCACCACACGGTGCTGTTCGGGCCGCGCTATCGCGAGCTGATCGCCGAAATCTTCAAGGGGCCGGACCTGCCCGATGACTTCTCGCTGTATCTGCATGCGCCGACGCGGACCGATCCGTCACTGGCGCCGGAAGGCTGCGACGCCTTCTATGTGCTGGCGCCCGTGCCGCACCTGGCCTCGGCCGACATCGACTGGGCGGTCGAGGGGCCGCGCTATCGCGACCGGATCCTGGCCTATCTGGAAGAACGTTACATCCCCGGTTTGACGGCGGACCTGGATACCTGCCGGATCTTCACGCCGGTCGATTTCCGCGACCAACTGAACGCGCACCAGGGTTCGGCCTTCTCGCTGGAGCCGATCCTGACGCAGAGCGCCTGGTTCCGGGTGCATAACCGCGACGACCAGATCCCGAACCTTTATTTTGTGGGCGCCGGCACCCATCCCGGCGCGGGCGTGCCGGGCGTGGTCGGATCGGCCAAGGCCACCGCCGCCCTGATGATCGAGGACGCGAGGCAGCCGGCATGACTGACGCCGTCCTGGATCACAGCCGCCAGTCGATGGAGCAGGGGTCCAAGAGCTTCGCCGCCGCCGCGCGCCTTTTCCCGGCGGCGATCCGCGACGACGCCTGGATGTTGTATTCCTGGTGCCGGCACTGCGACGACGAGATCGACGGACAGGTGTTGGGCCACGGCGCGGTTGGTATCGATCCGGTGCTGGCCGGCGAGAAACTGGACGAACTGCGTTTGCGCACCGCCGCCGCCCTGGCCGGTGAGCCGCAGACGGACCCGGTCTTCACCGCCTTCCAACGCGTGGCCATGCGTCATGGCATTCCTGCTGACGAGGCGATGGACCTGTTGCAGGGGTTCGAGATGGACGTGGTCGGCCGGCGTTACGATACGCTGGAGGACACGCTGGACTACGCCTATCACGTCGCCGGCGTCGTCGGGGTGATGATGGCGCGGATCATGGGGGTGGACGATGCGCCGACCTTGCGACGTGCTCAGGATTTGGGGCTCGCGTTCCAGCTGACGAACATCGCTCGCGACGTGGTCGAGGATGCTAAGGGTGGACGGGTCTATCTGCCCGGCGCCTGGCTGGACGAGGCGG
>NZ_DAMBJX010000058.1:0-15994 GCF_032067225.1 Brevundimonas vesicularis
GCAGCGGTTGACATCATCAGGCGGAAGCGGATAGCCGATACAGTATAACATTTCAAACGGAGCCTGCCTTGTCCCTCCTTCTGAGCTGCGCCGGCGCGTGCCTGCTGGTTGCCGCCAACGCCCCCGCCCCCGTCGCTGTCGCGACGGTCGAGCCTGAAACGGTGGGGGAGATCGTTGTTCTAGGCCGCCGCTCGGCGCCGCGTGACCTAACCCTGGGCGCAGGAGCGATCACCGAGGCCATGTCGCCGTCCAGCCGCTCCATCGAGAACGATCTGATCAAGGCCGTGGGCGCGACGCGCCTGGCGGATGCGCTGGAACTGGTCAGCGGCGTCAGCCAGCAGAACAATCGCGGCGGCGTCATGGACAACTTCGCCATCCGCGGCTTCCTGGGCACGCCCGACGGCGGGGCGGAATATTATGTCGACGGCTTTCTGGCCAATCGCGGCATGGCCCCGCCCCGCGACCCGGCGACGTCCGAGCGAATCGAGGTGCTGAAGGGGCCGTCCGGCGCCCTGTTCGGCGACATCGACCCGGCCGGACGCATCAATATCGTCTCCAAGACCCCCCGCTTTGCCGCCGCCGCCTTTACCGCGACGGTAGGATCATTCGGCCTGCGCCGCGGCGAACTGGACCTGACCGGCCCGATCAACGACTCCCTGGCCGGACGGCTTGTGGTGGCGGGCGAGACCTCGAACGGTTGGCGCGACTATGTCGGCCTGGACCGCACCGTCGTGGCGCCGTCCCTGACCTGGCGTCCCACCGATGATCTGCGCCTAACCTATGTGGGCGAGTTCACCACCTTCACGACCCTGTTCGACCGGGGGATGCCGGCGATCAACGGCGATGCGCTGTTTCTGCCGCCCTCGAACTATTACGGAGACCCCGGCGACGGTGTGACCCGCTTTCGCAACGAACGGCATCAGGTCACCGGCGAATACCGGATCAATGACGACTGGGGCCTGAACGGCGGCGTCGCCTGGCGCGGCGGCTCGCTGAAGGGTCTGTCCAGCGATCAGTCGCGCCTGGTCGGCGACCAGCTGTGGCGTCAGCGTCGCGGACGCGACTTTTCGGTCGAGGACCTGTCGGCCCGGCTCGAGCTGAACGGCGTGGTCGAGACGGGGCTGGGGGTTCACAACCTCGCTTTCGGGGTGAAGGCCTATCAGCTGACCTATGGCGAGAAGTGGCTGCGCATCAATCCGACTGCGGCCAATCCCTATCCGATCGATGTCCTCAATCCCGTCTATGGCGCGGTCACGCCGCCGACGCCCCTGCCCTTCACCGACAATCTGGAAACGCGCGACGTCGTCACCTTGTACGTCCAGGATTTGTGGGAGGTGAACGACCGCCTCAGCCTGCTGGCCGGGCTGCGGTTCGACGACTACGACCAGACCATCCGAAACAACCGCACCGGCGCCGTCGGCGAGGCCCGCGATACGCCCCTGAAATACCGCCTAGCGGCCCGCTATCGCCTGACCGACAACCTGACCGCCCACGCCAGCTTTGGCCAGTCGTTCGTGCTGAACTCGGGCACAGGTCGCGACGGCTCCGGCTTCGCACCCGAGGATGGCAAGGGCTATGAGATTGGCCTGGCCGGCGCCTGGGACGGACTGGATTTGGCCGCCACCGTCTTCGACATCGAGAAGTCGAACATTCTGACGACCGATCCGGTCGATCCCAACTTCCTGGCTCCGGTGGGCAAGCTGACGACGCGCGGGATCGAGCTCGACGGTGCCTTGAAGATCGACGAAGTCTGGCAGGTGGTCGCCAACTACGGCTGGACCGACGCCCAGGCCGACGACAGCGCCTTCGCCACCGACGCCGTGCTGAACGTGCCCGAACATTCCGGCTCACTGTTCGTGATCGGTCGCTTCCCCACCATCCACGGCACGACCTGGTCATTCATGACCGGCGCGGCCTACGTCGGCGACCGGGTCGGCGGCCTGGCGCTCGGCGCGCCCAAATTGCCTGCCTACTGGAAGGCCAAGGCCGCGCTGGACTATGGCCTGACGCCCCAGGTCACGGCCCGCGTCGAGGTCGATAACCTGTTTGACGAGCGTTACGCCGCCAGCTCCTACAGCGCCCTGTGGATCTACCCCGGCGCCCCGCGCAGCGTCCGCGCCTCGCTCAGGATCGCCCTGTGAAGCGCCGGGTCAGATGACGAAGTCGTACACCACATCGGCCAGGGTGTGATCCATGGTGCGGGCCGGTTCGGCGTTGGTCGGGCAGTTGACCAGCCGGGCCGGCACCCCCGCCACGGTACAGCCGGACGGCACAGCCTTCAGCACCACCGAGCCGGACGCCACCTTGGCGTAGTCGCCGACGTGGATATTGCCCAGCACCTTTGCCCCGGCGCCCAACAGGACGCCCTTGCCGATCTTGGGGTGGCGGTCGCCGCGTTCGGCGCCCGTCCCACCCAGGGTCACGCCGTGCAGCATCGACACGTCGTCGCCGACCACCGCCGTCTCGCCGATCACGATGCCCGTGCCGTGATCCAGAAACAGCCCCTTGCCCATCTGCGCGGCCGGATGGATGTCCAGCTGGAACAGTTCTGAGATCCGGCTCTGGAAGTGGAAGGCCAGCGTCTCGCGCCCCTGTCCCCACAGCCAGTGCGCCACGCGCCAGCCCTGTAGGGCCTGGAAGCCTTTGAAATACAGGAAGGGCTGCAACAGGTTGCGGATCGCCGGGTCGCGTTCGGCCACAGCCTGCAGATCCGCCTCCGCCGCCTCGACCATCGACGGATCGGCCTTGAACGCCGACAGACACACCTCGCGCACCGACATGGCGCTCATCTCGCCGTCCGCCAGTTTGCGCGCGATCTGGAAGCTCAGCGCGCCCGCCAGGTCGTCGTGCGACAGGATCACCGCATTCATCTGCGAGCCCAGTTGCGGTTCCTCGCGCGACGCCGCCTCGGCTGAGGCGCGCAGCTGACGCCACACGGTGTCCATTTCGAGTTCTGCGACGACTTCCAGCTTGGCCATGACCGGCTCCTTCGGCGACATCATACGCGCCCCAGCAAGGCGCGCGCCAGCGCCTCGGGCAGTTCGCCGTTCATGGCCATATGATAGGCCTTGTAGGCCGTCGCCACCGTCAGGCTGTCGCGCACCGTTCCCCGCCCGATCTCGTCCAGCAGATCCAAGAACGAAACGCGCACCACGGCGATGATCTCGGTGGGATCGGGATCGGTCGGCGCGGGCGACAGGCCCCAGGCGATCCAGGTCATGCCGATCTCGTCGGTGATGGAGTTCGACATCTCGACCTTCAGCGCCGGCAGCCAGTGTTCAGCCTGCAATCCCGCCTCTTCGGCCAGTTCGCGCCGGATGCCGTCGAACGGATCCTCGTCCAGCGGTGCGCCGCCCTCGGGCATTTCCCAGCTGTAGTTGGCGTGGGCGAACCGCTGCTGGCCCACCAGGGTCACCGTCCCATCGTCGTGGACGGGCAGGACGCCGGTCCCGACGTTCTTGAACCGCACGACGGCATAGTCGGCCTTCATGCCGGTCGGCGCCGTCGCCGGATGCCGGGTCAGCGCCATCCAGGGGCTGTCGAACACCGTCTCGGTTCCGTCGCTGCGCCAGGCCGGCGGCTTCGACAGCCCTTCGGCCCATTTCGGTTCGTCGGATTTGCGCATGGGCCACCTATGGCGAAGACGCGGATGAAAGCCTAGCTAGACGGCATGGTCGCGCTCAACGAACCCCTGCCCCCGCCCGTTCCGTCAAAAGATTTCCGCGACCGCCTGGCCCAGCGGCGCTCCGCCCCGGCCCAGGCCCTCGTCGCGCCCGGCCCGTCCGAGGCCGAACTGGACGAGATCCTAACCCTGGGCGCCCGCACGCCCGACCACGGCAAGCTGTTCCCTTGGCGTTTCGTCGTCCTGGGTCCCCAATCGCGCGCCGATATCGCCGCCCGCCTCGCCGTGCTGGTCGAGCTTCGCAACGGCCCGGCCAAAGATCAGGCCGTGCTCGCCAAACTGACCGCCGCGCCCGTCACCATCCTGGTCGTCTCGACGCCGGTCGAAGGATCCAAGCCGATCTGGGAGCAGCACCTGTCGGCCGGCGCCGTCTGCATGAACCTGGAACACGCCGCCTCCGGCTTCGGCTATTCGTCCAGCTGGATCACCGACTGGTATAGCTACGACCCGCAAGGCGTCGCACTGTTCGGCCTGACCGAGGGCGAGAGCGTCGCCGGCTTCATCCACATCGGCACGCTGAACGAACCCGCGCTGGAACGCCCGCGTCCCGACTTGGCCGCCAAGGTCACACGCCTGCCGTAAGCGGGTGACATAAGGTCGCCCTACGTCGGTTTGACCTCGACCGACCCCGCCTTCCTCCCCCAAGACTTTCGTATGGATTCCCTATTGCAAGCCGTGGGCGATTTCGTCGCCCGCAACCATATGTGGGCCGGCGTCATGTTGGGCTTGGTCGTGTTCGTCGAGTCGCTGGCCGTCGTCGGCGCCTTCGTGCCCGCCACCGGCCTGCTGGTCGCGGCGGGCGGCCTAATCGCAGCCGGCGTGCTGGACCCCGTCAATGTCATTGTCGGTTGCGTCATCGGCGCGGTGATCGGCGACGCCATCTCCTATTGGGCCGGACGTCGGCTGGGCGTGCGCTTCCTCCAGCGCCCGATGTTCAAGGCGCACCGCCGGCGCATCGCCTGGACGCGTTTGTACTGCCGTCGCTACGGCGTCATGTCGATCTTCGTCGGCCGCTTCTTCGGGCCCTTGCGCGCCTTCGTGCCGCTGACCCTGGGCATGCTCAGGATGCGTCAGCGCGCCTTCCAGTTCGGCAATGTCACATCCGGCATCGTCTGGGTGCTGGCCATGCTGGCGCCGGGCTATCTCGCCGCCCAGGGCCTGGCGAAGATGGAAGTTCTCAGCGAGGCCCACGGCCCCACCCTGCTGATCGGCGGCCTCGCCGTTACCATCCTGGTCGTCGCTGTCGTCTATCGACTGGTGAAGGCCCGTATGAGCCGCAAGTCGGCCGTTATGCGCGGGGCGTTACAGGGACGTTGAGTTCCTCTTCCGGTGAGTGCACCAATGAGACCAGCACGACCGAGATGATCATCAGCAAAAACCAGCTACCCAGCTTGGCCAGGGACACCATTTCCCACCCGTCGGCCTGCCCCGGATAGACCCAGGCCCGCCCCAGCGTGCCCAGGTTCTCGGCGAACCAGATGAAGAGCGCCACCAGGAAATAACCCAGCAGCAGCGGCATCGACCGCCGCTTCCGGTCCGCCGTGAAATAGAACCATCCCCGCCCGAACAAAACGGCGGTCGCGATGAACAGCGCGATGCGCACGTCCGGCAGCCAGTGATGAGCGAAGAAGTTGACGTAGATGGCCGCCGCCAGCACCCAGGTCGTCCACAGCGGCGGATACCTCCGCACCCGAATATGAAAGATGCGCTGCACCCGCGCGATGTAGCTGCCGACCGCCGCATACATGAAGCCCGAGAACAGCGGCACCGCCCCGATCCGCAGAAGACTGTCCTCAGGATAGACCCATGACCCGTGCGCGGTCTTGAACAGCTCCATGATCGTCCCCGCCACATGGAACAGGAAGATCACCCGCGCCTCTTCCCAGCTCTCCAGCCGGAAGATCAGCATCGCCGCCTGGATCACCACCGCCCCGACCGCCAGGAAATCGTAACGGGACACCGGCGCGCTCTCCGGCCAAAGCAGAAACGTCCCCAGGATCAAGGCCAGCATCAGCCCCCCGAACAGACACGCCCACCCCTGCTTCAGCCCGAACCATAAGAACTCATAGGCCTGGCGCCGCGCCCACGACCGATCCGCCCACGCCTCCGCCCGCGTCATCAGACGGCGGCCCCAGGCTTCGAGCGGAAGTGCGTGGTTCATCGCATTATCCGTGACGGCGCAGCGAAAAACTTCAAGAGCGGACCGCTATACCGCTAAGGCGCATCAACCGCACAAGGGAACCCGACAGCGAATTTCCTGTTCGACATCAGTCTTTAACGCCTGCCACCTTAGACTTGCCGGACAGTAGGAGAAGCTTATGTCTTGCGCAGGCTGTAAGGATGGGGCGGGTTTCGATCTGCCAATCACCATGGCGTTCCAGCCGATCGTCGATGTGACGACCCAGACGGTCTTCGCCTACGAGGCCCTGGTGCGGGGCAAGGACGGCCGGGGCGCGGGTCAGGTTCTGTCGCATATCTCCCACGACAACCGCTATGCCTTCGATCAGCTATGCCGCACGACCGCCATCGATCTCGCCGCCGGTCTGGATATGACGGCGGGCGGCGCCAGCCTGTCGATCAACTTCCTGCCCAACGCCGTTTATGAGCCGCGCGCTTGCATCCGCGCCACCCTGGCGGCGGCGATGCGCACCAACTTCCCGGTGGATCGGATCATCTTCGAGTTCACCGAGAGCGAGGTGATGGACACCGACCACATCCTGAACATCCTGCGATCCTATCGCGCCATGGGCTTCAAGACCGCCATCGACGACTTCGGCGCCGGCTATGCGGGGTTGGGCCTGCTCAGCCTGTTCCAGCCCGACATCGTCAAGCTGGACATGGCCCTGGTGCGCGACATCGACACCAACACGGTCAAACGCACCATCGTGCGCCACACGCTGAACATGCTGCGGGACCTGGGCATCCAGCCGGTCTGCGAAGGCATCGAAACCCTGGCCGAACACGATGTCCTGCGCGACCTCGGCGTCGATCTGATGCAGGGCTATCTGTTGGCGAAGCCGGCCCTGGAAGCCTTGTCGCCTGTCGCCTGGCCTGACCAGGCTGCGCCTGCCGCCCTGAGCGCCTGATCGCCGGGTGCCGCCGCTAAACGGCGGACGCGGGGCCTCTGACTATCCCCGCCCGCGATAGGTCGGCACGCCTTGGTCCGGCAGCCACAGCCCTTCGGGCGGCGCACCGGTCTGCCAGAAGACGTCGATCGGGATGCCGCCGCGCGGATACCAGTATCCGCCGATCCTCAGCCACTTGGGTTCCAGCAGGTCCGCCAGCCGCCGCCCGATAGCGACGGTGCAGTCCTCGTGGAAGGCGCCGTGATTGCGGAAACTGGTCAGATACAGCTTCAGGCTCTTGGACTCGACCAGCCAGTCGCCCGGCGCATAGTCGATGACGATGTGGGCGAAATCCGGCTGGCCCGTCACCGGGCACAGGCTGGTGAACTCCGGCGCCGTGAACCGGGCCAGATATAGCGTATCCGCATGCGGGTTCGGCACACGCTCCAGCACCGCCGTCTCGGGACTGGTTGGGGCGGCGGTCTGGGCGCCGAGCTGGCTGAGGTTGTCGGTGTAGTGGGTCATGCCGGGCATTTAGGCGCTTGCGACCGGCTTGGAAATCCTCCCCCACTCCACTTCCCTCTCCCATTGGGAGAGGGCTTGAGCGCACGGCGGCGTCAGCCGGCGTCATTGCGCGAAAGGGTGAGGGTCGGATGGCGCGATCTGGCCAACCGACCGACCCTCATCCGGCCCTCCGGGCCACCTTCTCCCAACAGGAGAAGGGAGACGACCAGCCAGCCATCCTAATCCCGGACGGCTTCCCTCGCCCTTTCAACGCCTTCGCGGCGACCAGCGTCAATCGACTGATCCTCGATCCGGACCGTCGTATTATGGCCGGTTTTCACCCGCCGTCGCCGCCTGCCCGCTTTCACCCCGCTTACCGCCCGAGATTAGACGAATTAGACTCATTTTTTCGCGCCACCGTCTGAAATCCCCGCGATTGCCTTCCCCGGCGACAGCCCGCTAAGCGTAGCGAAAGAAAACCAAAGGAGACGTCCGTGGCCATTCCCGCTTCGCTGCAAAAGGGTCTGATCCTGCCGATCATTTCGGCGCCGATGTTCCTGGTGTCCGGACCGGATCTGGTGGTCGAGGCCTGCAATGCGGGCGTGATCGGCACCTTCCCGTCGCTGAACCAGCGCACGACCGAGGGCTATCGGGACTGGATTCAGGAGATCAAAGGTCGGCTGAAGCCCGAGGCCGCGGCTTTCGGCGTCAACCACATCGTTCATCCGACCAACCCCCGGCTGATGGCCGATATGATGGTGTCGGTGGAGGAGAAGGTGCCGCTGATCATCACCTCCTTGGGCGCCGTGCGCGACGTGGTCGACGCGGTCCATGGCTACGGCGGTCAGGTCTTCCATGACATCGCCAACATTCGCCATGCGCGAAAGGCGGCCGAGGCGGGCGTCGATGGTCTGATCCTGGTCGCCAACGGCGCGGGCGGCCATGCGGGCATCATCAACCCCTTCGCCCTGGTCAATGAGGTTCGCAGCTTCTTCAAGGGGACCATCATCCTGTCGGGCGCGCTCTCGACGGGTCAGGACGTGGCGGCCGCCCTGATGCTGGGCGCGGACTTCGCCTATATGGGCACGCGCTTCATCAACACGACCGAAGCCATGGCCGCCGACGCGTACAAGCAGATGGTCATCGACAGCGGCGCGACCGACATCGTCCACACGCCCGCCGTGTCCGGCATCCCTGCCAACTTCATGAGCAAGTCGCTGATCGAGAACGGCATCGATCCGAAGACCCTGCCCGAGCACAAGCTGGACATGGGCGACGAGGCTAAGGCCTGGAAGACCGTCTGGTCCGCCGGCCAGGGCGCGGGCGCCATCCACGACGTCCTGCCGACCGCCGAACTGGTCGCGCGCCTGCGACAAGAGTTCGCTCAGGCCACGGAGGAATTCGCCATCAAGGCCGGAGCACGCTAAAGGCGGCGCAAATCCGCTTCTCTCGCGCTGGAGCCCCCATGATCCGCACGACCATCCTCGCCGCCCTCTCCGTCTCCGCGCTCGCCGTTGCGCTGCCGGCCGCCGCCCAGTCGGCGTCTGGGTCCGCCCCGACGTCCGCGCGCGACGCCTGGTCCTTCGAACTGGGCGCGGGCACGGACAACCGCTCCAAGGATGCGTCCAAGTCCGGCAACGACGGCTACGCCTTCGGCTCGGCGACCTGGGAAAGCGCGGACGGCCTGTTCTACGTCGGCCCCGGCTTCCAGACGATCCAGGCCGGCGGCTCCAACGTCGAGGCCGAGTTTGTGGTCGGCTATCAGCCTGAAGCCTTCGGCTATCGGTTCGACTTCAACGTCGCCTACAAGAACCGCCTCGACGCCGAAGCCGGCTATGATCAGGACGCCTGGGAGATCACCGGCAACGCCAGCCGCTCGATCGGCCCGGCCAGCGCGCGACTGCAGGTCCAGTATTCGCCCGACGCCGCCGGCTCGACCGACAGCTTCACTTGGGTCGAGGGCCGCTTGGGCTGGGACTTCACGCCCCAGCTGAACGGCACGGTCGCCGTTGGTCGTCGCGAACAGAACGGCGCGCCCGATTACACCGGCTGGAACGCCGGCGTGACCTACGCCCTCACCAACGCCCTGGAACTGGACCTGCGCTATTACGACACGGACGCCCACACCTTCGGCGAACAATATGAGGACGCCCTGGTCGCCAAGGTCGCCTACGCCTTCTGATCGCCAGCCCCTTGCGCAACGGTTGTCGGGCGCCCATCTAGGTCTGGTCGATCTCTCTGCGTAACGCCGCTGCTCCCTTTGCATCACGCACCGAGGTCCAAAAGCCGATCCCATTCAGACCCGACAGGCCGACCAGGGATCCCTCCCTGCGGTCAACGCCAGACGGAGGTCTCCAAATGGCTACCGGCACTGTAAAATGGTACAACCCCACCAAAGGCTACGGCTTCATCGCGCCCGATGACGGCGGCAAGGACGTCTTCGTCCACGCCTCGGCCGTCGAAACCTCGAGCGTCGGCTCGCTGAACGAAGGCCAGAAGATTTCCTACGAAATCGAGCGCGATTCGCGCTCCGGCAAAGAGTCCGCCGGTCGCCTTACGGCGGCGGAGTAGGACACGATCCAAGCGTC
The DNA here is from genome assembly GCF_032067225.1 of Brevundimonas vesicularis. GTDB lineage: Bacteria > Pseudomonadota > Alphaproteobacteria > Caulobacterales > Caulobacteraceae > Brevundimonas > Brevundimonas vesicularis_F. The sequence goes on from NZ_DAMBJX010000058.1 coordinate 9,840, forward strand.
CAACACGAACGAGCCGGCCCCGACCAGGGCTGGCGTGATCGCCTTCGACGGCGAGGTAATCAAACTGATGCCGCTCGGCGGCCGTCGCGTTCGCCTGGACAACGGCCACTTGATCACGGTCCTGCCCTCGCTGGGCGCCCAGACGGGCGTCTCGCTGCTGGGCGACCGCGTGACGGTGGAAATCGCCTTCAATCAGCTGAAGGGCTGGCGCCTGTCGCGCCAGCCCTGAGGCTTCTGCATACGGATGCCGACATGACCCCGCTCGCCGACATGATCCCCGCGATGACCGACGCCGACCTGACGACGCTGCGCGCCAACGCCGCCCGCCTGGTCGAACACGGCGCCTCGACCCAGGTCATGGCCGCCAGCGACATCATCCCGGTCATCGACACCGAAATGGCCCGCCGCGCGGCCCTGCCCAAGCCCGCAAAAGCCCCGGTCAAGCGCGCCGCCCCCAAGAAGAAGCTGCCGCCGGTCACCGGCCACCAGACAGCCCTTCCTTCCAGCTGAGATCAGCCCAGGGCCTGATCGAGATCCGCGATCAGGTCCTCGACATTCTCGACCCCGACCGACAGCCGGATCAGGTTGTCGGTCACGCCGCCCGCCTCGCGCACCTCCTTGGGCACGCTGGCGTGGGTCATGATGGCCGGGTGGTTCACCAGGCTTTCAACCCCGCCTAACGATTCCGCCAGGGTGAAGACCTGAACCCGTTCCAGCACCCGCTTGGTGCGCTCCAGATCGCCCTCCAGGATCACCGTCACCATCCCCCCAAAGCCGCCGTGCATCTGGCGCGCGGCCAATTCATGCTGCGGGTGGGCGATCAGGCCGGGGTAGATCACCTTGGCGATCCCCGCGCGCGTCTCCAGCCAGCGTGCGATGGTCAGCGCGTTCTCGCAGTGCGCCTTCATCCGCAGCGCCAGGGTCTTCAAGCCCCGGTTGGCCAGGAAGGCGTCGAACGGCCCCATGATCCCGCCGACCGAGTTCTGCAGGAACTTGATCCGCGTCGCCAACTCGGCGTCGGCCGTCACCAGCACCCCGCCGATAATGTCCGAATGGCCGTTCAGGTATTTGGTCGCCGAGTGCATCACCACGTCCGCCCCCAGGCTCAGCGGCTGCTGGCAGAACGGGGTGGCGAAGGTGTTGTCCACGACCAGCAGCAGACCATGCGCCTTGGCCACCTTCGACAGGGCGGCGATGTCGGCCAGCTTCATCAGGGGATTGGTGGGCGTCTCGACCCACAGCATCTTGGTCTTAGGCGTGATCGCCGCCTCGACCGCCGCGAGGTCGCTCAGGTCCACATAGGCGAAGTCCAGCCCCATGGTTCGCCGACGCACCCGCTCGAACAGTCGCCACGAGCCGCCGTACAGGTCGTCGCCCGTGACGATGTGATCGCCCGCATCCAGCAACTCCAGCGCCGTCGAGGTCGCCGCCATGCCCGAGCCGAAGCCGAACCCGTGCGTGCCGCCCTCCAGGTCCGCGATACAGGCCTCGAACGCCTCGCGCGTCGGGTTCTTGCCCCGCGCATACTCATAACCCTTGTTCACGCCCGGGCTTTCCTGGGCGTATGTCGAGGTCGCGTAGATCGGGGTCATCACCGCGCCCGTGGTCGGGTCAGGATGTTGGCCCGCATGGATGGCGCGGGTCGAAAAGCCCTGGCTGTTCTTCTTGTCGCTCATGGACTTACCGGTTCAGGCTGAGGTGGTTGATCAGGTCGGTGCGGGTGATCAGGCCGACGAACCGCTCTCCGTCCAGCACGATGGCCACGCGGTCGCGGTCGAAGACAGGGATCAGGGCGTCCAGCGGCTCATTGACCTGAAGCGTGTCCAGATCGCGGGTCATGGCCGAGGCCACTGGCTTGGCGAACCGTTCTTTCCGCGTGATCTCGTCGGTGTTCATGATGCGGATCAGGTCGCTTTCGTCGAGAATCCCGACCAGCCGGCCGTCTTCGATGATCGGCAGCTGGGACACGTCGGCGCCCTTCATCCGCTTGAAGGCGGTGTCCAGGGTGTCGCCCGGCCCGGCGACCACCACGTCGCCCTTCTCGTATTTGCGGTTGATCAGGTCCGACAGGTCGCCGTGCAGCTCGCGCTCGCCCAGGCCCTGATCGGCCAGCCAGGCGTCGTTATAGACCTTCGACAGATACTTGGCCCCGGTGTCGCAGACGAAGGTGACGCAGGTCTTGGCCTCGGTCTGTTCGCGGCACCAGCGCAGGGCCGAGGCGATCAGGGTGCCCGAGGACGATCCAGCCAGAATACCTTCCTTCAGCAACAGTTCGCGCGCCGTGGCGATCGCCTCCGCGTCGGGGATCGAATAGGCCTTGTCGATCAAGCTCATGTCCGCCGTGTCGGGAACGAAATTCTGACCGATTCCCTCGACGGTGTAGCTGCCTTCCGGCCCCGGCACGCCGTCGTTGACGATGCCGGCGAGGGTCGAGCCGACCGGATCGGCCAGGATGATCTGGGCCTTCGAGCCAACGCTCTTCAGAAACTGCGCCACGCCCGTGATGGTACCGCCCGAGCCGATGCCGGCGACGAAGGCGTCGATGTCGCCGCCCGTCTGCTCCCAGATTTCGGGACCTGTCGTCTTCACATGGGCCTCGGCGTTGGCGGCGTTGGCGAACTGGTTGACGTAGAAGCCGCCGGGAATGCCTTGGGCCAGACGCTCGGCCATGTCGGTGTAATATTCCGGATGGCCATGCGGGACGTCCGAACGCGTCAGACGAACATCGGCGCCCATCGCCCTGAGATGCTGGATCTTTTCCTTGGACATCTTGTCCGGAATGACCAGAAGCACCTTATACCCCCGGGCCCGACCGACCAGCGTCAACGCCAGGCCGGTGTTGCCCGCCGTCGCCTCCACGATGGTGCCGCCTTCCTTCAGGAAGCCTTCGCGCTCGGCGGCGTCCAGCATCGAGATGGCGATCCGGTCCTTGATCGAACCGCCGGGGTTCTGGGACTCCAGCTTCAGCAGCAGGCGGCACGGGCCGGTGTCGATCTTCGTCACCTCCACCATCGGCGTCTTGCCGATCAGATCCAGCGGCGACGAGACGGTCGCGCTCAGGGCGGGGGCGGTCAGGGACATCGAAAACTCCATTCGGGGCGGGCGGAAGCTGAAGCCCCGCCTTCACATGGTCAACTCACGCAAGATTTGACCCCTCAAGATTTACTCAAGGGCGCGGTTCCGCGCTACGAAAGACATAATGACCAAATCATCCAACAGGCCGCCCGCCGGTCTCCCCGACAAAGACACCCTCGTCGCCTTTCTGCGCGAGGCCGGATCGGCCGAGAAGACCGACATCGCGCGCCATTTCGGGCTGAAAGGCGGTGACCGCCGGGCCCTGCGCGAAATGATCCGCGAGCTGGAAGCCGAAGGGCGACTGGGCAAACGCGGTCGCAAGGGCTTTTCCGAAGCCGGCGCCCTGCCCCCCGTCGGCGTCGCCGATGTGATCGAACGCGACGGGGATGGCGAACTGTACGTGCGCCTGGTCGAGGCCAGTCCCGACGCCCCGCGCGCCATTCTGATGCCCGACAAGTCCAAGGCCGCCCCTGGCCTGGGCGATCGCGTGCTGGTGAAGTTCCAGCGCGGCGCAGAGGGTTGGGAAGCCCGACTGATCAAGAAGCTGGACGTGGGCTCCAACCGCGTTCTTGGCGTGATCCGCAAGTCGGCGCGCGAAACACGCGTCGAGCCGGTCGACCGCCGCTCCAAGGACGTCCTGCTGGTGCCCCAGGCCCAGTCCGGCGACCTGCGTGACGGCGACCTGGTTCTGGCCGCGATTGAGAAAGGCGACCAGCGCTATGGTCCCAAGCGCGGCAAGATCCTGGAGCACATCGGCAAGGAGGATGATCCCCGCGCCGCCTCCCTGATCGCTATCCATGCCCACGGCGTCCCGACCGGCTTCTCCGAAGCGGTCGAACGCGAGGCCGAGGATCAGGCCCTGCCGACTCTGCAGGGGCGCGAGGACCTGCGCGAGGTCCCCTTCATCACCATCGACCCCGCCGATGCGCGCGACCACGACGACGCCGTCTATGCGGCGCGCGACGAGGATCCGAAGAATGAGGGCGGCTGGATCGTCTGGGTCGCCATCGCCGATGTCGCCGCCTACGTCCGCCCCGGCAGCCAGCTGGACCGCGAGGCGCGCGACAAGGGCAACTCGACCTATTTCCCCGATCGCGTCGAGCCGATGCTGCCGGAAGTGCTGTCGAACGGTCTGTGCAGCCTGAAGGAGGGCGAGAACCGCGCCTGTCTCGCCGTGCGGATGGTCTTCGACAAGGACGGACGAAAGACCGGCCACCGGTTCGTGCGCGGCCTGATGCGGTCGCACGCCAAGCTCAGCTACGAGCAGGCGCAGGCCGCCATTGATGGGCAAACTGACGACACGACCGGCCCGATCATGGAGGCGATCCTCTATCCGCTGTGGAACGCCTATCACGCCATGCTGAAGGGCCGGCTGAAGCGCAGTCCGCTGCAGATCGAATCGGCCGAACGCCGCATCCGCATGGCCCCGGATGGCGGTATCGCCTCCATCGAAAAGCGCGCCTCGCTGGAGGCGCACCGGCTGATCGAAGAGATGATGATCCAGGCCAACGTCTGCGCCGCCGAAACGCTGGAGCAGAAGAAGACGCCGCTGATCTACCGCGTCCACGATACGCCCAGTCAGGAGAAGATCTTCAACTTGGCCGACTTCCTGTCGACCATCGGCAAGCCTTGGAACAAGGGCGAGCCCGGCACGACCAAGCGGTTCAACAAACTGCTGGACGAGACCCGCGACACCGAACACGCCGATGTCGTCAACGAGGTGGTCCTGCGCAGCCAGATGCAGGCGATCTACTCTCCTGAGAACATCGGCCACTTCGGCCTGAACCTGGATCGCTATGCCCACTTCACCTCGCCGATCCGGCGCTATTCCGACCTGATCGTCCACCGCGGCCTGATCCGGGCTCTGGGCTTGGGTAAGGACGGACTGACCGACCGCGAGATCGCCGAACTGCCCGCCATCGCCGAGGGCGTGACCATGACCGAGCGTCGCTCGATGGCCGCCGAGCGCGATGCAATGGACCGCTATATCGCCGCCTATCTGGAAGAGCACGTCGGCGCGACGTTCGCCGGGCGGATCACCGGCGTGACGCGGTTCGGCCTGTTCATTCGTCTGGAGGACACGGGCGCGGACGGCCTGGTGCCCGTCTCCACGCTCGGCAGCGAATACTTCACCCACGACGACCGCGCCCACGCCCTTGTCGGCGAACGCACGGGTAAACGCTTCACCCTGGGCCGCATGGTGGAGGTTAAGCTGCGCGAGGCGACCCCCGTCACGGGTGGCTTGGTGTTCGAAATGCTCAGCGAGCCCGAACCCCGCGATCCCAACGCCCCCGCGCCCCGGTATGGCATTCGCGGACGCGGCGGCGACGGCCCGCCGATGCGCGGCAAGAACCGCCCCGGCGGCCCCAAGCCCCGCAACGGCTCCAAACCCTCCGGCGGCCTGAAGGGTGTGAGGAAGGGCAAGCGCAAGTGACCCCCTTCGACGCCGCTCAGGATCTGGCCGACGCGCCGCGTGTCGGCGGGGCTCAGCGACCGAAGGATGCGGCGACGCTGATCCTGACGCGGGGTGGGTCGCGGCCCGAGGTGCTGATGGGAAGACGGGCGCCGGGGCATGTGTTCATGGCGTCGAAATGGGTGTTTCCGGGCGGGCGGATCGACCGGAGCGACTTCACCGCCGCCGCGACAGGCGACCTGCCCTCCGATGTCGTGCGGCGGCTGGAAGGCGAGCTGCCGGCCCGCCGCGCGCGCGCCCTGGCGCTGACGGCCGTGCGCGAGACCTTCGAGGAGACCGGGCTGATTCTGGGGCGGCACGCGCCGAGCGCCTCAGTCGCGGGACCGTGGCGCGAATATCGTCAGGCCGGCGCCCTGCCCGATCTGTCGGTCCTGTCCTACATCGCCCGCGCCATCACGCCGCCGGGTCGGACACGGCGGTTCGACGCCCGGTTCTTCATGGCGCCGGCCGAGGCTCTGCTGAGCCCGGAACCGACCGCCGGATCGGGCGAACTGGACGAGATCGCCTGGCTGCCGCTGGACGAGGCGCGCGCCCTGGACCTGCCCGCCATCACCCGTTTCGTGTTGGGAGAACTCGCCGAGCGTCTGGAACACCCGAACCGTCCCCT
>NZ_DAMBJX010000059.1:0-15914 GCF_032067225.1 Brevundimonas vesicularis
AACAGCAGCTCGTTCGAAACGATCACATCAGGTTCGAATTCGGCTGCGAACTCCAAGGTATCTTGGGCGTACGCGGCCGCTGGGCCAGTCGCCACATCGACGCAAATGCGCCTGATGACGGCGGGCGGCCAACGCGTTTTCCAGTCGCTTAAACTACCCGACGCCGCTCCGAGAGCGCCCCGATCCGGAGCCCGTCGCCAGGATTTGAAGGGAAGCGCTTTGGCCTCCGCCGCTGGAGCGTTGCACGGGTCGCTTACGATGAGCACCTCGTGACCGAGATCCCTCAGCGCCGCAGCCGCTAGAAGAGGTGCGGGAACGTGGCCGCCCCCTTCGAAGGTCGTGAATAGGATGCGCATGGCGGACTCGGAATGGCTACCCATGGCCAAAGCCTTGGGAGGCTGCCTGTTCCTGCAGAAGCCGTATATGCGAGAAAACCGGCTAATAAGTCGCATATCGCACGGTGGAAACGATCTATTCGGCCGTTGCGTTTGTTCATCATGGTGAAAGTGATTTGAGCCGATCTCATCCGGAACAACGCGAACGTCTGCGCCATGCACTGGAAAGTGCGGCAAAGCTTCGTCGTCGGCGCATCGCCCTTTGCAGGAACGCCGCGCTTATTATCGTCGTCGCAACTGCCATGTTCTTAGCATTGAGTTGATACTGAGAGGCGATGATCGCTGAAGGCGACGGCAATCCGGCTCACCACGTCCAGAGTCACCGCTGTAGTCCGATGCAAATCATCAAGGGCGCGCAAGGTCGCAATACCTTCGAGCCCGTCAGCGCAACTGGCTATCCTTACTTCCGCGCCGGTTGATGCCTGCGGTCACAATGCGACCGTCACGACCGGACTGGCAAGAAACGCATGTGGTGACGCCAGGCAGTGCGCGTCGACGCCCCACCGGAATCGCGTCGCCACATTCCACACAATCTTCCGTTCCTTCACCGACAGGCATGCGTGATCTTGCGGATAGGACACCGTCCAAAATGGTGTCTTCAATTTGATCCAGCACGGCTCCGTCCCGGGTCCAACCACCAGCCATCTTAGTATTAGTCTCCTAACGTTAGACAGATGAAGATGGGGCGGCGGCGGGCATCCCAAGCGCTGCCGTACAACAAACTAGGGGTGCTCAAGACGTTCGGTGTCTGGATTGATCTCCCGGCGACCGTCGTAAGCGTCGCAGATGTTGCAACGATTGGGTGTGTTGGCGATTGGATGCCTCGTTCGTGCGATCAACGCGTCGTCAGCACATCGCAAGGCCAGACTGAGCGATACGGAGCGCGCTGGCGTCCGAAAAAGGCCTGCGGTATTTCGCCGGACATAGCCGTGGACTTAAGAGCCGTCCCGGCGATTTCCAGAACGACATGAGGTGACCGATGCTCGAGGCTGGAACGACGTGTTGGCGTGTGGATGCTTCGCCACGCGTCGCGTTACTCGTCGATATGGAGCCCTATCTCGCGGCGGCGAAAGCGGCCATGGAGAAGGCGACGCGTTCGATTTACTTTCTGAACTGGGCGTTCGATCCTGACACCGTCATCGACCATGATGCGATCGGGGCGCACGGACCGTTGCGGATCGGTCCCTTTCTCAATGCGCTGAAGGAGGCGCGCCCCGAACTCGATATCCGCATCCTCTGCTGGCAGGCCGCTCTCCCGGTCGCCGCCACTCAGCGCTTTTTTCCGATACGGAGCCGTCGCTTCTTCGCAAAAACTGGTGTCAGCTTCCTCTTGGATGGTTCTCTTCCCTTAGGTGCGTCCCATCATCAGAAGCTCATCGTCGTCGATGACGCCGTGGCCTTCTGCGGCAGTTGCGATATTGGACCGGATCGATGGGACAGTCCGGAACACCTGCATCCCGATCCGCGTCGGGCAAAAACGCCTAAGGGCTCGCCTTGCTACGACTGCCGCCATGAAGTGATGGCGATGATGGACGGTCCCCCAGCGGCGTCGCTTGGCGCCCTTTTTCGCGAGCGATGGTCACGCGCCACGGGTGACGAACTCGCGATGGGGAAGGCCTCGCTAGGCGATGTCTGGCCCGATGATGTGGAGCCGGATTTCCAAGACATCGCCGTGGGGATTTCCCGCACTCAAGCGCCGTGGAAGAAGTTGCCTGAACGCCGCGAAGGAGAAGCCGCGATGCTTGCCGCCATAGCGGCGGCGCGGAAGCGGCTTTATTTTGAAAACCAGTATTTCACCTCACCTATAGTGGCCGCGGCCTTGGCCGAGCGCCTTGAGGAGACCGATGGTCCCGAAGTCATCCTTGTATCAACCCAGCATTCCCCGAGCTGGTTCGATCGGATGACGATGGATAAGACGAGATCCGTGTTTCTGAAACGATTGGAAGACGCTGATCGGTACGGACGATTCAGGGCTTACAGTCCGGTGACGAAAGATGGTGAAACGATCATCGTCCACGCCAAGCTCGCCATAGTTGATGATCGGTTAGTCCGGCTCGGGTCGAGCAATATGAACAATCGGTCCGAAGGTTTCGACACCGAATGCGACGTGGCCTTTGACACGCGCCCGGCAGCCGACACGGCTTCAAACATTTGCGTCACTGTGTTTCGAAACCGGCTGATCGCCCATTGGCTTGGTTGCACTGTGACGGAGGTGCAAGATGCCACATCAACGAGTTTGATATCCGGGATTGAAGTCCTGGCGGCAAGGGGTTTTGACCGTCTCAGGCCGCTCCGCTCCAGGCCATTGGGCGCTTTATCGGCGTTCATCGCATCCCACCATCTCGGCGACCCGATATCAGCTGCCGACAGTTTTAGGCCTTGGCGCCGGCCAGCACTCATGCGCCGAAAAATGGCCGAGACGGTGCATCGACTGGAACGGGCGAATGTTGACGCTCCCCAGATCGGCGTTCCCGCCGGGTAAAGGCAGCAGATCACGTCAACGGTTAGTGACTAATAGCGGACTGCCTATGGGAAGTGACGACGTCGGTCGAGATTTTCCCGCATTCGAAACGCTGAAGCTTCGGCTGTCTTCCTGACCACAGATCTGGCTGCGGAGGAGTAGATCGAGACGCAGTGTTGGGCTCCGTTGTTGCTTCAAAGGTCCCAGGGAAAGAGGAGTGCAGGGTCGAAAATCAGCGGAACGTGCTGACGGTGGTCTCATTATCTAGCCATGGAAAATCGGCGCAGGCGGCGACGCCATATTCAATCGTTAAGCCTAAGCTTCATGGCGGGTGCTGTAGCGGCTGAGATTATTCGACGCATGCCTGCTATCGCTCGCGCCGCAGGGTACCCTAAGCGACCGCCGGCGGACGGAGCCAAAAAACTTCAGGTCGCCGAAACGCATGAGGCCAGGGCGGGCGAAACCGGGAGAGGACGTCACGCCGAACGCCCGAGCCTAATCCCTATTCGGGGCTGGAAAGATATCTTGAGCCGGACCTATCGAGAGTTCAACGAAGACCAAGTTCCGCTGATCGCCGCCGGATGCACATTCTACGCCCTGCTCGCGTTGTTCCCAGGCGTAACAGCCTTCGCGGCGCTTTACGGCCTCGTCGCCGACGTCGGTGATGCCCGAATCCATATCGAGGCTCTAGGCGCCGTGCTGCCGGCTGGGGCCATTGATCTCATCGGAAGTCAGATGGTCAAGGTCGCAGCCGCCGGCGAAGAAGGCCTGTCCCTCGCCTTCGTGATTGGCCTGTTGACGGCACTGTGGAGCGCCAACAAAGCGATGAAGGCGATCGTCACCGGCTTGAATATCGCCTATGAAGAGGAGGAAAGGCGGGGTTTCATCGCCAAGACCCTGACCCCTCTCGCCTTCACCGTCGGACTGATCCTCTTTGCGATGGCCGCGATCGGCCTTGCAGCCGTCGGCGCCAGATGGACCGACGCGGCGCACCCGATCGTGCAAATCGTCTGGACAGTCTTATACTGGAGTTCACTCTTCAGCGGCGTCGTGGTCGGCATGACGCTTCTGTATCGGTTCGGTCCGAGTCGTAGCCGTGTGCGGTGGCGATGGGTAACTTGGGGCAGCCTATTGGCCGCGGTTGCCTGGCTAGCCATGTCCGGGACCTTCACCTTCTACGTGTCGCGGTTTGGGAACTACGACGAAACCTACGGGACCCTAGGCGCAGCGATTGGCTTTATGACTTGGATTTGGTTGTCGAGCATCGTTTTTTTGATGGGCGCCGAACTGAACGCCGAGATCGAGCATCAGACTGCAAAGGACACCACGACGGGTACGCCCCGGCGTCTCGGACTGAGGGGCGCAGTGATGGCCGATACCGTGGGCGAATCGAGATGACTGCCGGCGTGGCCACGGGACGCTTGGTCGCCTCAGTGCGGCTCGACAGCCGCAGTTCTTAGGGTCTGCGGCGCGAACTCGGCCGCTTGAGACTTGGCAGGGGAGCGTCTCGACGACAATGGAGCCTTTGTCCTCGATCTTATCGATCGGCAAAATAATCTCTTGAGCTGTTATTAAGAATACGGCTGCGTCTACGGCCTGAAAGTGGTCTCAGACAGGACGTGACCTTGCCGCTCGCCGTCGCCCATCTGGCCCAGCGAGACGCGGTAGCCGTAGGCTCACACGCTCTCCCGAAATCGCCTGAGTACCCGATGCCGGGCTGGTGCCTACTTGACCGAGCGGGTTGGTTGCGCCCTGGCCAAGGTTGCGGGCGCCGCCGTTGCTCTTGTCGATGGTGGTGTTCTCAGACGGGCTTTTTCATGGCGTCCTCGTCTTAGCTTGCAGAGCTCAGCGAAACATAACCGAGTTCCAATGTCCGGAAATGGACCAAGAAAACTCGTCGCGTCATCTCGCGTTAGTGGCAGCGACGCGGAGGTTTTGTTGTGAACGGTACGCCTACACCTGCGCCACAATCGGCGTCTCCACCGTCCCCTTGGGCGGACCGTGGCCATCTGTCGATTTGGCCTTCGTTGGTGAGCCTGTGACAAGCTCATGCCGAGTTTGCGCGGCTGGAACAGGGGGCTCAGACACGTCCAAAATCGAGCAAGCCGAAACTCCTCAGCGGCTTTGGCGCGCGTTGAGCTTGGCCTTTTTCCGCTCAATCAGTTCGGTCGCCACCTCAAAGATGGACAACCACACTGCCGCCAAGCTGGACGCACTGGCGCGTCACGTCGGGAGGGAAGACGACGGAGGTCTTAGCTGCGCAAGAGAGGCGACAGACGATCGCTTTGAGAGCCAAACACAGGTCCGTGCGGAGCGGCCGATCCATGTCTAAGGTCACCCCTCCCGGCGCCACGGGCCCGATCAATCCGCCAGAAGCACGAGGCCCGCGTAATGGCGATCTGCCGGCCTATGTCGGCAATGGAGTCATCGGCCTGCGCGTGCGCGAGCAGCCGCTCCAAGCCGGCATGATGATTGTCAGCGGTTTTGCGGGCGAGCATCCGGAACGCCGGATCGAGGCCGCTGCGCCTGCCCCGTACCCCTTAGCCGGCGATATCGCTCTCAACAGCATTTGGCTCAGCGACCAACCGTCCGCGGTGTCGAACCTAGTCCAAGCCTACGATTTCGCCACCGGGGAGTTGACGAGCGCGTTTCGGTTCGAAGCGGGGGGCGTTATCGCTGACGTCGAGATCCTGACGTTCGCCAGTCGATCGGCGCCCTCGATCGTATTGCAAGAGATCAGCGTCAGCGTCGATAAGCCCTGTGAGATCGCTGTGCGGGCCGTGATCGAGACCAGCGGCTTGAGAGGACGGGTGGTCCGACGCAGAACCGACACGCCCGGGGAGCCGGAACCGGTCTGTGACGGTTCCTTACTGTGGGAGTCGGAAGGGGGGCTCAGCACCTGCGGTCTCGCGCTCGCCACGGACCTGGCCGGCGGGTCGGCGGAACGGACGGTGCAATCATGGGACATCTCTGGACCGTTGCGCAGTGAATATAGGCTGCGAGCGCGTTCCGGACGCCGGGTGCGGCTGCGCCAGCTGGCCGCCATCCTGCCCTCGGTTCTTCACGACCGGCCTGACGAGGAGGCCGTCCGTCGCGTGGCCCGCGCCCAGGCCAGCGGATTCGAAACCTTGCGCCAACGCAATCGCGAGGCTTGGGATGAGATCTGGAAGGGCCGGATCCGCGTGCATGGGGCGACACAGCAACACCAAGCCATGATCGACGCCGGGGTCTTTTACCTGAACTGCTCAACACACAAGGCGTCTCCATCCGCGACCTCGATCTTCGGTCTGGCGACTTGGCACGACTACAACTACTACTTTGGTCATGTCATGTGGGACATCGACGCCTTCTGCGTCCCCCCGCTGCTGTTCTTTCAGCCGGACGCAGCTCGCGCGATCCTGGACTTTCGGACCCGTGGACTTGGCGCGGCGAGGTCCATCGCTCGGCTATCAGGGCGCGACGGGGTGCAGTTCCCATGGGAGGCGGCCCCGCTATCCGGGCAGGAGGCCTCGCCCGGAGGCGGCGACGGCGCCGCCCACGAGGATCATGGCTCCCTCCATACCGCGCGCGCCTTTGGCCTCTACGCCGACGTCACTGGTGACGAGGTTTTTCTAAGAGAAGAGGCCTGGCCGGTGCTGTCGGGTGTCGCGGATTGGATCGTCAGCCGCACAACGCGGACGAAGCGAGGACTGGAAATCCTGCGCGCCACGGGGCCGGCCGAGGTTCCAGAGCCGCCTGACAATGACGCCTTCACGATCATGGCAGCCAAACAGGTCCTGCGACGCGCGGTCCGGGCAGCTGAACAGATGGGACGGGCGGCTTCGCCGGAATGGACGAAGACCGCCGAAGACCTCTATCTCCCGGTTCGGGCCGACGGGGTGATCGCCGCCCATGACAATTTTCGGGTGTCCGAGCCGAAGGGAGCGACGCCGTCGCCGCTCGCAGGGTTGTTCCCGTACGATCACCCCGCTCCGGAGCGGGAGCGGCGCAATACCTTGGACTTCTATCTGCAGCATTGGGCCGAGTACGTCGGGGCGCCGATGTTCCCAGCCTTCTATACGACCTGGGCCGCGATGGTCGGCGACCGCCGTCTATCCCTGAAGCTGTTTGAGGAAGGTTACGCCCAATACGACCAGGCTCGCTTCCACCAATGCCTGGAGTATCGCCCTGATCATCCCGACAGCCGGGTCAAGGCGGGGCCTTTCTTCGCCAATCTGGGAGGGATGTTGCTGAGCCTTATGCTTGGACTGACGGGGGTCGTCATAGACGACGATGATCCGCTGACCTGGCCCCGCCGTCCGATCGTCTTGCCGGAAGGGTGGACCGCGATCGAGATCGGACGGCTCTGGGTGAGGGGGCGTCCGATGCGCCTCGTCGCTCGTCAAGGGGCGGACCGCGCGGAATTGACGCCGGTGATCTGATGGGAACAGCCGAGCGCTAGAATCCTTTTGTCCTGTGAGGAGATCGCCATGACCCGCCCCCAAATCCCGTCCACCCCCCCGTCCAACGAAGTATCCCCGCAGGAGACACCGTCGACGCCCTTGTCGCCGGAGGCGGCCCGCCAACTTGATTTGAAGACTGAGGGCGAGGCGCGCCGATCGGCGCGGGTCGGCCGGGTTGTGCGGGGCGATGGCCAGGGGCGGGGTTGAAGGTGTTCAATAGCGAACATAGGAACGCTGTTGCGATGCAGGTTTTCTACAGGTTCACCTTTGAAACGGAGAGCCCGGATGGCTGAGAAAACCCTCGACAACCTGTTCTACGATACGCTCAAGGATATTTATTACGCCGAGCGTAAGATCGTGAAGTCGCTGCCCAAGATGGCGCGTGGCGCAAACTCCCCAGACCTCAAGGCCGCCTTCGAAAAACACCGTGAAGAGACCGAAGGCCAAATCGAGCGGCTGCAGCAAGTCTTCGAGATCATCGGCAAGCGCGCCATGGGCAAGACGTGCGACGCCATCGAAGGCATCCTGGCCGAAGGCGACGAAATTCTTGAGGAGTACGCTGGGACCGCGGCGCTCGATGCCGGCCTGATCGCGGCCGCCCAAGCGGTCGAACACTACGAGATCACCCGATACGGCACCCTCAAGCGCTGGGCGACGCTGCTCGGCTATGAAGACGCGGCGGCGCTGCTCGATGAGACGTTGCAGCAGGAGTCCGCGACCGATGAGAGCCTGACGGCGCTGGCCGACGCCGCCGCCAACGCCGAAGCCCAGGGCGCAGCGGCGGCATAATCCGCCCTTCAATACAAGCCCTGACCGCTTCCAAAGTCCATCCCTTCCTAGTCAATAGGCAGGGATGGTCCCTAGCGGCACGCAGGTTGGCCAAAGCCAGCATCTCCATGTCATTCGTCACGATGGAACTGGATGGGGCGCCGGCCCGGTTCGGCGGGCCGGCTAGATATGATGGCCGAAAGAACTAGGCGCTCTTCTTCGTCTTCGGCCTTGCGGCTGTCTTGCCGGCGGATTTCGTGCTGGCCTTTGTGTTTTTGGTTGCGGTTTTGGTCTTGCCGCCGAGGCTCGCTCGTAGCGCCGACATCAGATCGATCACATTGGTGTCTTCCGGCTCGGAGATCTTGGCCGGCTTATGGCCCTTCTGCTTCTCCTCGATCAGGGCTTTTAGCGCCTCTTCGTATCGGTCGACGAACAGGCTGGGGTCAAACGGTCCTTCGCGCTGCTCAATAATGCGCTGAGCAATGGAGATCATGTCGGGATCGGCTTCAGCGTCGCTGATGCCGGCAAAAATCGCATCTGCCTTTCGAACCTCGGCGTCCGTACGAATGGTGTAGGCCAGAATGCCCTTGCCGCGAGGTTCGAGCGCCAGAATCCGTTCGCGCGTCGAAATCACCACCCGCGCGAGGGCAATCTGGCCGGACCGTTCCATGGCGGTGCGTATGACCCCGAAAGCCTCCTGGGCCATCTTTCCATCGGGCGCGAGGTAGTAGGGATTGTCCCAATACAGACGGTCTATGTCGTCTCCGGGTACGAACCGTTCGATGTCGATCGTCTTGGTGCTCTCGAGCCTGACGGACTTGATCTCCTCGTCCGTTAGAAGAATGTATTCGCCCTTGGAGACCTCATAGCCCTTGACCAGTTCCGATCGCTCGATCGGCCCGGTGTCCGGATCCGTGGTGATCATCTTGATCCGGTTGTTCGTCTTCGGATTGATGAGGTTGAAGTGGACGTCGCCGCCTGAACTGGTCGCTGTGTAGAGCGACACTGGGCAGGTGACGAGCGACAATCTCAGATGTCCTTGCCAACTCGGACGGGACGCCATGACCGGTTCCTTTGAGACATTGCAGAGCGTTTCGAACCACAACGACTCTGCGCGGCGAATCGCTCCCTAGCCGCAGGGCGCGGTATCCCCGGTCTCCAGGTCGATCCTGAAGCAGTGTTCGTCACCCGAGGCGATATCGCGCACGATCACGCTGAAGTCCGAACCGTCGGCGATGGCGGGATGGAAATCCTCGACATAGGCGACCGCCGCCGCCTCGAATGACGCCTCTTTCAGCACCCGCGCCTGATGGGCGTCGACATGGCGGGCGTGAACACGAAAACTTCGGGTGGCGTGAGGGGTCATGGCGCTCTCCTGCCGATCAAACGCCTGTGCCGAGAAAAGGATTCATCGGGTCCCAACATCAAAGGGATCATGTGGGGATTGTGTTCGTTCAGCCAAGAGGACGTATAGGACCCCCGCCATGGCGCCTTCCAAACTCGCGGCGTATCAGCGGATGCGCGACTTTTCTCAGACGGCCGAACCCTCGGGCGAGGCCGCACGGGTTCTGCCCTCGAAGGCCCTGCGTTTCGTGGTCCAGAAGCATGCGGCCAGTCACCTGCATTTCGACCTGCGCCTTGAGTATGACGGGACCTTTCGCTCATGGGCCGTGCCCAAAGGACCGTCGCTTGACCCGAAGAGCCGGCGTCTGGCCATGGAAGTTGAAGACCATCCGCTTGATTACGGCGATTTTGAAGGGACTATCCCCCAGGGCCAGTACGGGGGCGGCACCGTCATGGTGTGGGACCGCGGTTACTGGGCGCCTGAAAAGGGGTTCGAGGATATCGGCGCGGCCTTGGCAAGGGGCGAACTCAAGTTCGTCATGGAGGGCGACCGGCTGCACGGATCGTGGGTCCTGGTTCGGTTCAAAGCGGACAAGGTCTCGAAGTCCAAGCCGGGGTGGATGCTGATCAAACATCGGGACGAAGGGGCGGTGGAAGGCGATGTCGGCGGCCCGAGCGACGCCGACCTGTCGGTCGCGTCAAGGCGCACGATGACCGAAATCGCCGAGGGCAAGCGCCGGAAGGTGAGCCCCTTCATGACGACGATCGGGCCCGACGCCGCCGCCGTCTGGGAGAGCAGCCACAAGCGGGACGCCGCCGCTCCGAACCCTTCAGCGAAAGGGACGACGTCCTCGGCCAACGAGAGAGCGTTGCGAACGCGCGCCAAGGCCCCATCCGTTTCGGCCCTGCCGACCTTTGTCGAGCCGCAGCTGACGAAGTCCTCCGAGAAGCCGCCCAGGGGCGAGACCTGGGCTCACGAGATCAAGTTCGACGGCTATCGGATGCAGCTCCGCACCGTCGGCGGCAAGGCGACCCTACTGACCCGCAAAGGGCTCGACTGGTCGAAGAAGTTCCCCGAGATCGTCGCTGCCGGCGCGACCCTCAAGGACGGGATATACGACGGAGAAGCCGTCGCCCTAGATTCTACCGGGGCTCCAGATTTCGCAGCGCTGCAGACGGCCATTTCCGAGGCGAGGACGAAGGACTTAGTCTTCTTCGTCTTCGACCTGCTGTTCGAGGAACGGCAGGACCTGCGGTCCCTGCCGCTTTCTGCGCGCAAGGCCCGGCTTGAGGAAGCTCTCAGCGATGCGCCCGCCAATCTTCGCTACGTCGATCATTTCGTAACGGCAGGCGACGCGGTGCTCCTGTCAGCCTGCCGCATGGACCTGGAAGGCATTGTGTCAAAACGCCTGGACGCCCCGTACCGCTCAGGGCGCAGCGACACCTGGACCAAGTCAAAATGCCGTCAAGGCCATGAGGTTGTCGTCGCCGGTTGGACCACGACAGGCGACGCCTTCCGGTCCCTGATTGCGGGGGTGTACCGGGACGGCGCCCTGGTCCACGTCGGTCGGATCGGGACCGGGTTTGGGCGAGACACTGTCGCCCGCATCATGCCTCGACTCCAGGCGCTCGAGACCCGCGAGAGTCCGTTCACGCAGGGCGCTCCGAAGCGAGTCCCCGGCGTCCATTGGGTGAAACCCGAATTGGTCGCGGAGATCGAATATGCGGGCTTCACCGGCGAGGGCGCGATCCGACAGGCGGCGTTCAAGGGTCTGCGAGAAGACAAGCCGGCGGCGGAGGTCGAGGCTGAGGTCCCCGCCGTCCTGCCCGCAGCGGAGCGGCCCGCAACCTTTCTCGCCGAGGTCAAAGTAGACGGCGCGTTCCAGACGCGCACCGTGCGGCCCAAAGGGTCATCTGTGGTCATGGGGGTCACCATATCCCATGCTGACAAGCCGCTATGGCCGGACGCTGGCGACGATCGCCCGGTGACCAAGATGGATCTCGCCCAATACTATGAGGCGATCGGGGAGTGGATGCTGGGTCATGTGAAGGGTCGCCCCTGTTCGATGATCCGCATGCCCGACGGGATTAATGGGGATCAGAGGTTCTTTCAACGCCATTCCGGCAAGGGCCAGTCGTCTTTGATCTCGGAGGTCACGGTCTGGGGCGATCGTAAGCCCTACCTTCAGTTCGATCGGGTGGAGGCTCTGGTCGCAGCGGGCCAGACCGGCGCGCTAGAGCTTCACCCGTGGAACAGCGAGCCCTTCGCCCCGGAACAGCCGGGACGACTCGTCTTCGACCTTGACCCGGCGCCGGACGTTCCCTTTGAGGAAGTCATTCGCAGCGCCAAGGAGGTCCGCGACCGTCTGACCGATTTGGGTCTCGTGAGTTTCTGCAAGACGACCGGCGGCAAGGGCTTGCATGTGGTTACGCCGCTGAAAGCCAAAGGAATCGACTGGCCCACAGCCAAAGCCTTCGCGCGTGACGTCTGCAAAGCCATGGCCCGCGATGATCCTCGCCGGTTCTTGATCACCATGGCCAAAAAGGACCGCGCAGGCCGGATTTTCCTCGACTATCTCCGGAATGACCGCATGGCCACCGCCGTCGCCCCGCTCTCGCCCCGCGGCCGCCCGGGGGCGCCTGTGTCCATGCCGCTCAGTTGGTCTCAAGTGAAAAAAGGGCTGGATCCGATGAAATATACGGTTCGCACCGTACCCCGCCTGGTTCGAAATCTCACCGCCTGGGACGACTATTGCGAGGGAGAGCGGGCGCTCGGCGCCGCGATCAAACGGCTCGGTAAAGTGTGACGAACCGGCGAGCGGCGCCACTGCGCTGAGGCATGCTGGGCGTCGTCTGCCAGAACGGACTCGGGCGAGGAAATCCCAGCGCCAACAGGCCGACCCACCGACACTCATGCAGGAGACAGTAAGAACCAAGAAGGCCCGACGTTGATGACGTCGGGCCTCTAATCTATCTGCCCGTATTAACGATAGCGGGCGCGTTCTTCCAGGATTTGCTCGTGAGTATAGGGTTTGGCTTCCGCGTCGAAACCGGTCCAACCCGATTGCCTGTAAGCCTCGCCCCGGGTGACAGCGTCATAACCGCGGCTGTCGTCCAAGATAGACTGGAGGCGTTCGCGTTCGTCGCCGTCGGCCTTGACGCTGACCAGCGTTCCGCCGCGACGGACGCCTTCGGAATAGACGTTCGCCTCTTCGTCGCTGTGTCCCGCCTCTTTCAGTGCGCCGAGCAGGCCGCCCGTTGCGCCCCCCGCTGCGGCGCCGACCGCCGCGCCGACCGCCGTCGAGGCCAGCCATCCAGCGGCAACCACCGGGCCAAGGCCCGGAATGGCCAGCATACCGAGACCGGCGAGGACACCTGCGCCGGCGCCGAGCAATCCGCCCGTCGCCGCGCCCTTGCCGGCCCCGTCCGCGACATCGTTCTCGCCGTCGCCGTTACGGTCGCCGAGGGGGCCGGCTTTGTGGTCGCCGGATGCGGCGTGCCAATTGTCGGCGTTGTTGGAAACGATGCTGATCTTGTCGTGATCGACGCCTGCGGCTTCGAGTTTCGAAACGGCGTCGAGGGCTTGGGTGTGGCTGTCGAACAGACGAGTGACGGTGGCCATGGTGGGCTCCTTGGAAAAGTTTGAAAGAAGAAGGAAGTTCAGCGCGCGATCAATTGGGCGTCACGACGCCCTTATAGTCGACCGAGACAGTGGTGGATTCGCCGCCGCTACGAGCGGCCTGGCCCTTCCAGATCCCCTGATCGTCTTGGGTCAGAGGACCCGAGACGACATAGCCCTGTTTCTCGATGGCCGCTTTGGCCTGGCCTTCGGTGAAGGAGTTGGCGCCGGACGTCAGAGCGGCTTTTTCTGAGGTTTCCTGCGTATCGACTGCGGGGTTCATCGGCGCTTCGGCGGTCGAGACGGCCGGGCCTTCCACGGGGGCTTCATTTCGGTCGTTGTTTCCGCAGGCGGTCAACAAGACAGCGGTTGCAGAGACGGCGAGAGCGGCTTTCATCATGATGCATTCCTTTCAGGTCGCCCACCAAAAGCCGCCGCCGAGCGCGTTCGTTCCTACAGCCCCGGTTGAAGGCGTGGGATCGTCGCGCTGACCCCCGCGATTTCCGGGCTGAGGAGTCGATACAGCGTGACGCGTAGAGTGCAGCCGCGGTGTCGGATCACGCGACGACGCCGACAGTCGGGCGACTGAGAGAGGGCGAGCCGGCCCGGGCGAACCGCCACGGCGTCTCAACGCCCTGTCGGATGCCGATGCGAGGGCCTGCAACGACCGGTTCAGGCTCCCTGAGCTCAATCGTAAAAGGGGCAGCGGCCATCGGCCGATGGTTGAGGTCTCCCGTCACGCCGAGCGCCTGACACAAGCGGCCAGGACCAGCGCAGAGGTCACGTGTTGGGACCGGGCCCCGACGTTGTGTCATGACTTCGGGGTTCCAAACGGGTTCAAGGGCTCGGATGAGAACGGCGCTGCCCGGTGTGGCGGCGTCACAGACGACGTTGAGACACCAATGTCGGCCGTAGATTCGATAGACGTAGGCGCGGCCGATCGGTCCGAACATCGGAGCGTTGCGCGGCGTCAAGCCTCGGAAACTGTGTGAGGCGGGATCGTGCGCGGCGTAGGCTTCGGTCTCAACGATGGTTCCGCCGACGCCGTCGACCATCAACCCCGCCCCGATAAGCCTGGCGGCGACCTCTGGCGCGGGACGCGCCCACAACGTCGCGAGGGCGGAATTCATCGTCAGACCGGGGCGTCGGAAATCGCGCCCAGCCGAGCGAGGATGAATGGGAGCCGGTCCGGCAACTCTCGCGCCAGGAACCCCAGCGGAGCGCCGGCGGCGGCGAGGTCCGCCCCGGCCGAAGCGTGAACGAAGACGGCCCAAAGGGCCGCGTCTACGGGAGGCGCTCCCCGCGCGAGGAAGCCTCCGATCGCGCCGGCCAGGACATCGCCTGAGCCCGACGTGCCGAGGCCGACGACGCCCCCGTCATGACGCCAAGCCGTGCCGTCGGGGGACACCACGAAAGTCGTCGCGCCTTTCATGACGATCACGGACTGGAACATTGTCGCCGCCTCCCGGGCCGCCCCAAGCGGGTCGGCGCGAATGACGTCCTTGTCTCGATCAAGGATCGCGGCCATTTCTCCGGCGTGAGGCGTCAGGACGATTCGACCCCCTGCGACCCTGGCGAAGGCGCTGGCTTCGTTCGAAAGCGGCAGGGCCCCTGCGTCGATTACCGCCGGCACACCGGCGGCGGCTTGCAACAATCTGGACGCCAGGCGCCGCTGCGCCCGGCCGGTTTCCATGCCCGGTCCGAGCACGAGGGCTGACGAGGCAGCGGCGTGGTCAATAAGAGGAGAGGCGGTCATCGCGGGGGCGATGACGATGCGAGCCTCCGGCACGGCCACGGCGAGCGCCGCCGCCGAGGCGCGATCAGCCCGAATCTGCAGCTTGCCGGCGCCTACTTTCAGGGCGGCGACCCCCGCGAGGATCGCCGCGCCCGCCATCACGGCCTCCCCGCCGACGATGAGCACGATGCCGCGGTCTTCCTTGTCGCCGTCGGTGGCAAGCCGGGGCAGGGGGTAGCGGGACAAGGCGGCGGCGTCGAGGCGGGTCGTCATCGTGCAGCGACCTTGGCATCCGGGGCGGAGGTCACCGGCGCCCCTTGGACTTCCAGCGGAGCGACGAAGTTGTAGAGGTCGAGCGTGAGGCCGCCCTCCCCGTTACGGACGTAGGTCGTCACCCCGCAGTTGGCGACATCGCCCTCAGCGTCTATCGCGAGGATCTCGGTTTCGGTCAGACCCTCCAGCAGATAACGAAGGCAGAGGATCACGACTTGATGACCGACGATAAGGACGCGTTGGTCTCGATGATGCAGACTGAGAGTGTCCAGAGCCGCCCGCAGGCGGAGAATGACATCGCACCAACTTTCTCCCCCCGGCGGCCGGTGATAAAACTTCCCCAAACGGCGGCGCGCTTCGGCCTGTTCCGGATAGCGAACTTCAATGCCCTGCGTCGTCAACCGATCGAGGATTCCGAACTCCCGTTCGCGCAGCCGTTCATCGACACAGAAGCCAAGGTCGGTTTTGCCGAAACCGCCCTTCTCGACGATCGCGGTCGCGGTCTGCCGGGCCCGCAGATAGGTCGAGGTGAGAACGACCGTAGGGCGCTGATCGTCGGGCAGGGTCGTGAACCATTGACCCAAAGCCTCGGATTGCGCGTGCCCCAGATCGCTCAGCGGCACATCGACGTCTCTGATGTCGAGATCGATCTCTCCAAGCCCGGCCGCGTGGGCCCGATCGCGAGCGACGTTGCCGGCGCTTTGTCCATGGCGGACAAGCCACAGATGGGAAGGCCAAGGAGAGGTCACGCTGTGGGCGCCGGATCTGCGGAGGCGGCGTTCTCCTGAAGGAGGGTGGTCACGCCCCGGAACAGGGTGATGGTCGTCCGGTCATCCATGGCGTCCACGTCAGACTGCCCGATCATTGCGTCCAGGCG
>NZ_DAMBJX010000060.1:0-15405 GCF_032067225.1 Brevundimonas vesicularis
AGATCCGCAGCCTATGCTGGAGGAATTCATGAACCGTCCGTCGCTCGCCGCCGCTGTCAGCACCCTGGCCCTCTTGTGGGCGGTCGCGCCGGCCGTGGCCCAGGACGCGCAGTCGCTGCGCATCGGCGCCAATGTGACCGGCGCCCTGACGGACGGCGACGCCAAGGCGGCGGATGACGAATATCGCTACGACGACTATCGGTTCGAGGCGCGGGCGGGGCAGCGGCTGGAAGCTATGCTGAGATCGGACGCTTTCGACGCCTATCTGGAAGTCTACGACGACGGCGCAGCAGGCGAGCCGCTGGCGTCCGACGACGACGGATTGGGAGACGGCACGAATGCGCGGCTGCGCTTCACGCCGGAGCAGGCGGGGACCTATGTTCTGAGGGCCCGGACGCTGAGCGGACTGGACGGCGGCGATTATCGTCTGTCGTTGCAGGAACGCCCGGCGCCGCCGCGCGCGCCGCGACCCGGCGGCATTCGTGTGGGTGCGACCCAGAGCGGCGAACTGACGGCGCGCGATCCTGAGCAGGAAGACGGCGGCCGCTATGACGCTTACGCCTTCCGCGCCAATGCGGGCGATCGGTTTGTCGTGACGCTGGACTCCGAGGCCTTCGATCCCCTGGTTCGGGTGGGGCGGATGAACGGTCCCGATTTCGTCGAGATCAGTTCGAACGACGACGCGCCCGGCGGCGGACTGAACTCGCGGCTGACCTTCACGGCGCCGACGGCCGGCGAGTATGTGATCCGGGCCACGTCGCTGGAAGACGGGCTGGGTCGCTACGAACTGGGCCTGGCCGAGGCGCCGCCCGCGCCGCCGTCGAAGCCCATCGCGATCGGTGACGAGATCAAGGGTGAACTGGACTCGGACAGCGCCACGAACGACGGCGGCCAGCGCGCAGAAACCTATCGCTTCACCGGAACGAACGGTCAGCGCGTCGCGATCGAAATGAAGTCGAGCGACTTCGACGCCTATCTGACGCTTCGCCGCGCTTCGGATGATACGGTTTTGGCGGAGGATGATGACGGTGCCGGCTCGGGCACCGACGCCCGCATCGCGCGTACCTTGGACGCCGACGGCGACTACATCATCGAGGCGCGCGGGTTCAGCGACGAGGCCGAGGGCGACTATACGCTGAAGCTGACCGAAACCGCGCCGCCGCCGCCGCCGACCACGGCGACCCTGGGTCAAACCGTGGAAGGCGAGATCACCGACGAGGACCCCCAGGGCGACGACGGCAAACGCTACAACGCCTACGTCTTTTCCGGAACCGAAGGACAGCGCGTCCAGGCGATCCTGCGGTCCGGCGATTTCGACGCCTATCTGGAGATCGGCAAGGCCGACGGTGAGTTCGAGGCCCTGGCCAGCGATGACGACGGCCTGGCCGAGGGCACGGATTCGCGGCTGAACTTCACCCTGCCGTCGGACGGGAACTATGTGATCCGCGCCATGCCGCTGGATGCGGAAGGCAAGGGCCTCTATTCGCTGGAGCTGCTGGATCGCGGGCCAGAGCCCAAGCCCGGCAGCCTGCTGATCGGGTCGACCGTGCGCGGAACCCTGTCGAACAGCGCCGCGCTCAGCGACGGAGGCGCCTTTTTCGACGCTTACCGCTTCCAGGCCAAGAAGGACGAGAAGCTGCGTCTGACGATGGTGTCGAACGCCTTCGATTCTTTCATCGACCTGGGCAAGCAGGACGAGGACGGCGATTTCACCAGCTTGGCCACCGACGACGACAGCCTGTCCGACGCGCACGCCAAGCTGGATTGGACCGCGCCGGATGACGGCTGGTACGTCGTGCGCGCTCGCGCCTATGGGCCCAACCAGATGGGCGCCTATGCCCTGACGGTCGAGCGCCAACCGGCCGGAGCGTCGACCTCGGCCCGCGATGATGCGCCCGCCGCGGCGGCGCCCAAGTCGGGCACGTGACCGACCTGTGAGGTTGCCAAGCGCAGGAAGCGGCGTGTAGAGAGCCGCCTCCTGTTGGGGAGTAGCTTCCGGCGTTCGTCGTCGGGATCGCGTCAACATACTCGCGCTTCGGCGCGTGGCGCGATCAGCGGAACCACCGCCTAGCGAGACCAGCGTGTCCTGACGCCGCGACCGGCCGGTGCAGGACCGCTGTCACGCGTCCGGTCGAGTGCTGTTTCATGACCCCAGGCGCCATCGCCATTCTCTCGCTCAGCATGTCCACGGACGCCTTTGCGGCCGCCGTCGGACGCGGGGCGTCGCATCGACCCGCCGTCAAGGACGCCGTCAAGGCTGGCCTGGTCTTCGGCGTGATCGAGGCGATCACACCCCTGATCGGCTGGGGATTGGGCATCATCGCCGCCGGCCTGGTCGAAAAGGTCGATCACTGGATCGCCTTCACCCTGCTGCTGATCGTCGGCGGCAAGATGATCTGGGAAGGCGTTCAACCTCGCGGCGCGGGCGAGGATGAGGCGCCTCGCCGGTCCGGCCCTTGGGCGCTCGTGGCGACGGCGGTCGGCACCAGCATCGACGCTGCGGCCGTAGGCGTGGGGCTGGCCTTCATCGGGGCCAATATATGGGTGATCGCCGCCTCGATCGGCTTCACCACCTTCGTGTTAACTACCATCGGAATGCTGATCGGCAAGGCCGTAGGCACGCGTTTCGGCAAGACGGCCGAGATCATCGGCGGCGTAGCCCTGATTGGTCTGGGCACGGCCATCCTGCTGGAACACCTAGGTGTTCTCGGCGGCTGAGCCAGATCAGACCGAGGGCAGCAGGTCCGCCGCGAAGGTTCGGTAACGACCGGCGCGCACGGCGTCGGTCGCACGGGCGATGTCCGGGGCGAAATAGTGATCGCTCGTATAGGGGGCGGCGGCTTCTCGGACGATGGCGAAGACCTGTTCCAGCGCCGGCGAGCTGGTGAGCGGCCGATGGAACTCCAGTCCCTGCGCCGCCGCCAGAAGCTCGATGCCGACCACTGTCGCCGTGTTCTCGGCCATGTCCAGCAGGCGGCGGGCGCCGTGGGTGGCCATGCTGACGTGATCTTCCTGATTGGCGCTGGTGGGCACGGTGTCCACGCTGCACGGATGAGCGACCATGCGGTTCTCGGCGATCAGGGCGGCAGCCGTCACCTGGGCGATCATGAAGCCGGAGTTCAGGCCGCTTTCCCTGACCAGGAAGGCCGGCAGTTCGCTCATCTTGGGATCCACCAGAATCGAGGTGCGGCGTTCGGAGATATTGCCGATCTCGCAGAGCGCCATGGCGATCTGATCGGCAGCGAAAGCAACGGGTTCGGCGTGGAAGTTTCCGCCCGAAATGACGTCGCCATCCTCGATGAAGACCAGCGGATTGTCGGTCACGGCGTTGGCTTCACGCGCCAGCGTGGCGGCGGCGCTGGTCAGCACATCGAGGACTGCGCCCATGACCTGGGGCTGGCAGCGCAGGGAGTAGGGGTCCTGTACCTTGGTGCAGTCGTCGCGGTGACTGTCGCGGATGGCGGAGCCGGCCATCAACTCGCGCAGGCGGGCGGCGACGGCGATCTGGCCGGGCTGACCCCGCAGGGCGTGAATGCGATGATCGAACGGGGCGTCGGACCCTTTCAGCGCATCGACCGACAAGGCGCCGGCGGCGACTCCGGCGGCAAACGCCGCCTCGGCCGCAAATAGACCGGCCAGGGCCAGCGCCGTCGAACATTGGGTGCCGTTCAGCAGCGCCAGGCCTTCCTTCGGGCCGAGCGTAAGCGGCGTAAGGCCGACCTTCGCCAGAGCCGCTTCGGCCTCCAAGGTTTCGCCGTTCAGCCGCGCCTCGCCCACGCCGATCAGGACGCAGGACATATGGGCCAGGGGCGCCAGGTCGCCCGAGGCGCCGACCGATCCCTTGGACGGAATGCAGGGCAGGATGTCCGCGTTGACCAGAGCAATCAGGGCCTCCAGCGTCTCACGCCGAACACCCGAGGCGCCGCGCGACAGACTGGCGATTTTCAACACCATCAGCAGACGCGTCACCGAATCCGGCAGCAGCGGCCCGACTCCACAGGCGTGGCTGAGAACCAGATTACGCTGCAGCGTTTCCAGATCCTCAGGCGCGATGGACGTGTTGGCTAGCAGGCCAAAGCCGGTGTTGACGCCGTAGACGGTGCGCCCCTCGGCCACGATGGCGGCGATGGTCGCTGCGCCCCTGTCCACATCGGTCCAGGCGATGGGCGTCAGTGAAACGGTAGCGGGGCCCTCCAGCACCGCACGAAGCTGCGCAAGCGTAAGAGGCGATTGGCCGAGGGTGATCGCGGTCATGGTTCAGGCCTTCAAGCTCGGAAGGTTCACTTCATGCTCGCGGGCGGCCGCGCGGGCGATCTCATAGCCAGCGTCGGCGTGACGCATGACGCCCGTGGCGGGGTCGTTCCACAGCACCCGCTCAAGCCGTTTTGCGGTCTCCGGCGTCCCGTCCGCGACGATGACGACGCCCGAGTGCTGGGAATAGCCCATGCCGACGCCGCCACCGTGGTGCAGCGATACCCAGCTGGCGCCAGAGGCCGTGTTCAACAGGGCGTTCAGCAGAGGCCAGTCGGATACGGCGTCCGATCCATCCATCATGGCCTCGGTCTCTCGGTTCGGGCTGGCGACCGAACCGCTGTCCAGGTGATCGCGGCCGATGACGATCGGGCCGGACAGTTCGCCCGACGCCACCATGTCGTTGAACATCAGGCCGGCGCGGTGCCGATCACCCAACCCGATCCAGCAGATGCGGGCCGGAAGGCCTTGAAAAGCGATGCGCTCGCCCGCCATGTCGATCCAGCGGTGAAGACCTGCATTGTCGGGGAACAGGCGCTTCATCGCCGCGTCTGTCTTTCTGATATCTTCCGGATCGCCGGTCAGGGCCGCCCAGCGGAACGGACCGATCCCCCGACAGAACAGTGGGCGGATGTAGGCGGGCACGAAGCCGGGGAATTCGAAAGCATTCGTCACGCCCGCGTCGAAGGCGACCTGACGGATGTTGTTGCCGTAGTCGGTGGTCGGCACGCCCATCGCCTGAAAGTCCAGCATGGCCTGCACGTGACCGGCGATGGAGCTTCGCGCGGCGGCGGCGACGCTGTCGGGATCGCTGACGCGCTTGTCTTCCCACTCCGCGACGGTCCAGCCCGAGGGGAGATAGCCGTTGATGAGATCGTGCGCGCTGGTCTGGTCGGTGACGAGATCGGGCCGCACGCCGCGACGAACCATTTCAGGCAACAGATCGGCTGCATTGCCCAACAGGCCGATCGACAAGGGTTTCTTGTCCCGGAACGATTTCTCCAGCAGCGCCAGGGCTTCGTTTAGGGTTTCGGCCATGACATCGACGTAGCGCGTCCGCAGACGGAACTCGATGCGGCTGCGTTGGCATTCGATCGTGATGCAGGATGCGCCCGCCATGGTCGCGGCCAGAGGCTGGGCCCCGCCCATGCCGCCCAGGCCCGCGGTCAGGATCCACTTGCCCGACCAGTCGCCACCGTAGTGCTGGCGGCCAGCCTCCATGAAGGTCTCGTAGGTGCCCTGAACGATGCCCTGGGTGCCGATGTAGATCCACGACCCGGCGGTCATCTGGCCATACATGGCCAGGCCCTTGCGATCGAGCTCGTTGAAATGCTCCCAGGTCGCCCATTTCGGCACCAGGTTGGAGTTGGCGATCAGCACGCGTGGGGTGTCGGCATGGGTGCGGAAGACGCCCACCGGCTTGCCGGATTGCACCAGCAGGGTCTCGTCGGCCTCCAGCGCCTGCAAGCTTTCCACGATCCGGTCGAAGGCCGCCCAATTCCGCGCCGCCTTGCCGATGCCGCCATAGACGACGAGGTCCTGGGGCCGCTCGGCGACCTCGGGATCGAGGTTGTTCATCAGCATCCGCATGGCCGCCTCGGCGGCCCAGGTCTTGGCGGTCTTTTCCGGGCCGCGCGGGCTGCGGACGATCCGGGCGTTGGGCGTGTTCATCGTTGGCTCTCGGCGAAGGCGATGCAGGCGGTCAGGACGCGGCGCAGATGACCGCGCATCGGCTCGGCCCGATCCGGCTCATAGGGGCTGGGCCAGTTGTCGGGCGACACCGGGCCGGTTGGATCGAGGATGTAGCCCCGGTCCGCCAGTTCCATCTGGATGGCGTGAAGACCGGCCTCGGGACGGCCGTAGTGGCGCGTGGTCCACCCGCCCTTGAAGCGGCCGTTGACGACCACGCTGTCGCCGCTGGCCGTGCAGGCGACCGCGACGGCTTGGGTCAGACTGCGCGCGCAGGTGGCGCCGTCGTTGTCGCCGATGTTAAACTGCGGCAGTTCGCCCTCGAACAGGCGCGGCACGACGGACCGGATGGAATGGGCGTCGTAGAGAACCACCGGGCCGGAGCTGCGCAGTCGATCCAACTGGCCCTGCAGGGCGGCGTGATAGGGATCGAACCAGATCGCGCGTCGCTCGGCGATCTCGGCCGCGTCGGGTTCCTGGCCTGGCCGATACAGCGGCTCCCCGTCGAAGGTCTCGGTCGGGCACAGGCCGGTCGTGGTCATACCGGGATAGAGGGAGACGCCCGACGGATCGCGATTCACATCGATGACACTGCGCGACACGCCCGTGCGCACCAAGGTTGCGCCCATGTCGATCGCGAAGTCGTACAGCCGATCCACCCACCAGTCTGCGTCCTTGCGGGCCAGCCAGGATGAGGTCATCCGCGCCTCGATGGCGGGCGGAATGTCGGTCCCCGTGTGCGGCAGGCCGATCACCAGCGGCGCCGAACCTTCGTGGATGGTCAGCCAGTCCTGCATCCGTTCGGCCTCCCTCGCCAAATCGATCCACCGTGGTATGTCTAGACATATTGATCGTAACGACACGGACCTGTCCAGTGACCCTTCAGCCGCAGCCTGTGGATCGCACCCTCTGGTTCGAGGCGGCCTTGTTGCCGGACGGCTGGGGGCGCGGCGTCCGCATCGGCATCGCAGGCGGGCGGATCGTCAGTCTTGAAACAGACGTTGCGCGCAGCCCGGCGGACGAGGGGGGCGGTGTCGCCCTGCCTGGCGTCGCCAATGTCCACAGCCACACCTTTCAGCGCGCCATGGCGGGCCTGACCGAAGCGCGCGGGCCTTCAGACGACGACTTCTGGACGTGGCGCGAGTTTATGTACCGCTTCCTTGATTGGGGCGGGCCGGAAGAGATCGAGGCCATCACCGCCCTGGCCTTCATGGAAATGCTGGAGGGCGGCTTCACCCGCGTCGCCGAGTTCCACTATCTGCACAATGACCCGTCGGGCGCGGCCTACTCGGACCGGGCCGAGATCGCCGCGCGGATCGTGACGGCAGCGCAGGCGACGGGCATCGCCCTGACCATGCTGCCGGTCTTCTACGCTCATGCCGGGTTTGGCGGTCAGCCGCCGGCGCATGGTCAGCGGCGCTTCATCAACGATCTGGACGGCTTCGCCGATCTGGTGGCGCGATGCCGGATCTTGACCGGCGATCTGCCCGACGCCGTGGTCGGGGTGGCGCCGCACAGTCTGCGCGCCGTCAGCCCGGAAGAGTTGGCGGCCATGCCTGCGCTGGCGGGCGACGGGCCGATCCATATCCATGTCGCCGAACAGACCAAAGAGGTGGCGGACTGTCTGGCCTGGTCGGGCGCGCGGCCGGTCGAATGGCTCTTGGCCAATGCGCCGGTCGATCCGCGTTGGTGCCTGATCCACTCCACCCATGTGACTGAGGCGGAGTGGCGCGGTGTCGTGGCGCGCGGCGCCGTCGTCGGCCTGTGCCCGATCACCGAGGCCAATCTGGGCGACGGCGTCTTCCCGGCGGTCGATTTCACGCGCGCCGGGGGCCGGTTCGGCATCGGGAGCGATTCCAACGTGCAGATCGGCGTCGCAGAGGAACTGCGGATGCTCGAATACAGCCAGCGGCTGGCGCTGCGCGGTCGCGCCGTCATGGCGGACCCTGAACGCTCGACGGGCCGCGCCTTGTTTGATCGCGCGCTGGCGGGCGGCGTTCAGGCGACGGGCGCGGGGTCGGGTCTGAGCGTCGGGGCGTCGGCGGACATCGTATCGCTGGATACAAGCGGCGTCGCCTTTGCGGGACGGTCGGGCGATGCAGTGCTCGACAGCTGGATCTTCGGCGCGCCGACGGGCTCGATCCGTTCGGTGTGGCGAGCGGGGCGGGAGGTTGTGAAAGACGGCCGCCACATCGCCCGCGACGGCATTGAGGCGCGCTATCGCAAGGCCTTGTCGGCGGTGTTGGGGTGAGCCTGCATCGCCGCATCTACGCCGATCTGGAGGGGCTTATCCTGTCCGGCGCGCTATCGCCCGGCGAGCGTATTCCGTTCGAGCATGAGCTGACCGAACGCTACGGCTGTTCACGCATGACGGTGTCCAAGGCCATTTCGGAACTGGCGGGGCGGGGGCTGGTGACGCGCCGACGTCGCGCCGGCACCTTCGTCGCCCAACCCAAGGCCCACGCCGCCGTCCTGGCTATTCCCGACCTGCGGGCCGAGGTGATCGAGCGCGGGCAGGCTTACGGCTATGTCCTGCTGGAGCGGATCGCACGCGAACCGGACGGTGAGGACGAAATCGAACTGGCGTCAGGTGGTCTTCTGCTGGATCTGACCTGTCTGCACAGCGCCGACGGCGCGCCGCTGGCTTTGGAACACAGGCTCATCGCGCTCGGCGCGGCGCCTCAAGCCATAGACGTCAATTTTCATACGGTTCCGCCGGGAAGCTGGCTGCTGGACTCCGCGCCTTGGACTGAGGCTGAGAACCGCATTTCAGCAATCGCGGCCGACGCCCGCTCTGCACGCCTACTGGAACTCAAGCCCGGCGCCGCCTGCCTGTGCGTCGAGCGCCGGACATGGCGGGACGGGCAGGGGGTGACGCGGGTGTGGCAGACCTTCCCCGGCGACCGCTACGATTTGGTGGCGCGCTTCTCGTCCGCCCATTCACCCGTTCTGGCAAAGGAGCCTCGCCGATGAAGGCCGACCGTCTGCTGATCGATTGTCATGTCGCCACCATGGTCGAGGGACCGGTTCCTTACGGCGCGATACAGGACGCCGCCGTGATCGTCGCCGATGGCCGCATCGCCTGGGTGGGACCACGCGCTGACCTGCCGGCCATAGAGGCGGCTGAAACCCAGCGGCTGGATGGCCGATGGATCACGCCTGGCCTGATCGACTGCCACACCCACCTGGTGTTCGGCGGAGACCGTTCGGCCGAGTTCGAACAGCGGCTGGGCGGCGCGACCTATGAGGAGATCGCGCGGGCCGGCGGCGGCATCGTCTCGTCCGTGAAGGCCACGCGCGCCGCGTCGGAGGATGACCTGTTCGCTTCCGCCATGACGCGTCTGGCGGGGCTGAAGGCGACGGGTGTCACCACCATCGAGATCAAGTCCGGCTATGGTCTGGACCTTGAGACCGAGCTGAAGATGCTGCGTGTCGCGCGTCGGATCGGGCGCGAGGGCGGCGTGCGGGTTCGCACCAGCTATCTGGGCCTGCATGCCGTGCCGCCTGAATATCGCGACGACCGGGCCGCCTATGTTGATCTGGCCATCGACGAGATCCTGCCCGCCGCCCATGCCGAGGGCCTGGTCGATGCGGTCGATGCCTATTGCGAGCCCATCGCCTTCTCCACTGCAGAAGTGTCGCGTCTCTTCGACAGGGCGCGCGCACTGGGGCTGCCGGTCAAGCTGCACGCCGACCAGTTGTCGAACGGAGGGGGAGCGGCCCTGGCGGCGCGCTATCAGGCTCTGTCCGCCGATCACATCGAACATACGACCGAGGAAGGCGTCGCCGCCATGGCCGCCACGGGCGTGGTCGCCGTCCTGTTGCCCGGCGCCTATCTGATGCTGCGCGAGACCAAGGCCCCGCCCATCGATCTCCTGCGCCGCCACGGCGTGCGCATGGCCGTCGCCACCGACTGCAACCCCGGCACCTCGCCTGTCGCTTCCATGACCGCCGCGCTGAACCTCGCCTGCGTTCAGTTCCGTCTGACGCCGGAAGAGGCCCTGGCCGGCGCAACGCGGGAGGCGGCGCGGGCGCTTGGGATGCTGGCCGAGATTGGGACGCTCGAAACCGGGAAGGCGGCCGACCTTGCGATCTGGGATATCTCGCGACCGGCCGAGCTTTGTTACTGGCTGGGCAAGCCCTTGCTTAACGCTGCATACAGAGACAGAAAACACGTATAGATTGCGTTCAGGAATCGAACCATAGATTGTCTGCATGGACGCAGAACAATCAGACGATGTCGAATCCTTCATCAAAAATTTGGTCCGCGGCGCCGATCAGCGAACGCGCCCACTATCAGACCTTCATCATTCAGCTCTGCCGCCTGATCGGCGTCCCCGCGCCGGACGACGAACGCGCGGGCGACCTGGATTATTGTTTCGAACGGCCGATCCGCTTTCATCACGACAATGGGCAGACGACGGCGGGCTGGATCGATTGCGCCAAACGGGACTGTTTCGTCCTGGAAGCCAAACAGTCGCGCAAACGCCGCGACGGAGGTCCGCTGGACCCCGCCGCGCAACTGGCTTTATTGGGCAAGTCCGCCGGAAAGGCGCATGCGCCGTCGATGGAGGCGCTCGATCGCGTCATGCGGGTCGCCAAGCGGCAGGCTGAAAACTACGCCAAGGCCTTGGCCGAATGGCCGCCGTTTCTGATCACGGTGGATGTCGGACGGTCGATCGAGCTGTGGTCGGACTTTGCGAGGCAAGGCAAGATCTATGCGCCGTTTCCAGATCGGGCGGGCTATCGGATCACGCTAGACCAGCTGCGCTCGCCTGAGGTTAGAGAGCGGCTGCGCCGGGTCTGGACCGATCCGATGTCGCTCGATCCGGCCGCCCGGTCGGCGGCGGTTACGACGGAAATCGCAAAGTCTCTGGCTTGGTTGGTAAAGTCGATCAACGGTCGGCGACAGGTCGGGCTTGGGCCAGTCGATCGCGCCGCGCAGGCGAGCAAGACCGCGCGTTTCGTGATGCAATGCATCTTCGCCATGTTCGCGGACAGCGTCGGCCTGATCGAGCGGCGCAGCTTTCTGAGCTTGCTCGAAAGCTATCGCGGGGATGCGGAACGCTTCCACCAAGGCGCGCTGTCGTTGTTCGTGGCGATGGATCAGGGCGGTTATTGCCTCGCCACCCGCCAACACATCCGCCGGTTCAACGGCGGCCTCTACAGCACGGTCGAGACGCTGCCCATCGAGGAAGGCGAGTTGGAGGCCTTGATCGCTGCGGCGAAGAGCGACTGGACCGACGTCGAGCCAGCCATCTTCGGAACCCTGCTGGAGCAGGCGCTAGACCCGGCTGAGCGGGCCGAACTGGGCGCGCATTACACGCCTCGCGCCTATGTCGAGCGCCTGATCGCGCCGACGATCATGGAACCGTTGCGCGCGGATTGGGAGGCGGTGGAGGGCGAAGCGGTTGCGGAGTTCATGCAGGGCGACGTCGTCAAGGCGCGTCGCCGCCTGCACGCGTTTCATGATCGGCTTTGCAAGACGCGCGTGCTGGATCCCGCCTGCGGCACGGGCAATTTTCTTTATGTCGCCATGCGGATGATGAAGGAGCTGGAAGAGGAAATCTTCAGCACACTGGCAGAGATGGGCGAGCATCAGGGCGTGCTGGCTTTCGACGGGCGGGTCGTCAGCCCCGAGCAATTCTATGGCATGGAAAAGAACGCCAACGCCGCCTGGATCGCTGAGATGGTCATGTGGATCGGCCATCTTCAGTGGCACTTCCGCATATCCGGCGCGCCGATGCCGTCGGAGCCCATCCTCAAGAACTTTCGCACCATCCGACAGGCCGACGCCCTGCTGGAGTTCTCGCGCGTCGAGATGGTGCATGGGCGTGATCAGGCCGAGCGAGAGCGAGTTCGCTATATCGACCCGCGCCCCACACCTTGGCCGGACGTTGAATTCATCGTCGGCAATCCGCCCTTCATTGGGGGCAAAGGCCTGAGACGAGAGTTGGGCGACGGCTACGTCGATGCCCTTGCAGCCATACGGGGTGGTCGATTTCTTTCGGCAGACCTGGTCATGGCCTGGTGGGAT
The DNA here is from genome assembly GCF_032067225.1 of Brevundimonas vesicularis. Taxonomy (GTDB): domain Bacteria; phylum Pseudomonadota; class Alphaproteobacteria; order Caulobacterales; family Caulobacteraceae; genus Brevundimonas; species Brevundimonas vesicularis_F. The sequence continues at coordinate 11,978 of NZ_DAMBJX010000060.1, forward strand.
CGCGCGGCGGAAATCCTGATCAGGCCAGATACGCGGTTGCGGCGCTTTGGGTTCATCACCACCAATTCGATCACCCAGACCTTCTCGCGACGGGTGATCGAACATCATCTGGCCAAACGGCCGCCGATCAGGATTGTCTTCGCCATCGCAAACCATCCGTGGGCCAGAGGCGTGGGATACGCTGACGTCAGGATCGCCATGTCGGTCGCCGAGCGGGGCGAGCCGGACGGCCAGGGACGATGGCTGAGGGTCAAGGATGCGGATGCCACGACGTTCGAGGAGCGTCACGGCGACATCGGCGCGGACCTGATGCTGGACAGTCGACTGATGCGCGTTCGACAGCTGAAGGCCAACGCGGTGCTGGCCTATCGCGGCGTGCAGCTGATGGGCTCGGGTTTTCAGGTCACGTCAGAGAAGGCCGAACGCCTCCTGTCCGGCTCAGACCCGCAGGCGCCGTCGCCGGTTCGCGACTATCAGAATGGCCGAGATCTGGCGGATCGATCACGCGGGCTGCAGGTCATTGATTTCTTCGGCTGGGACGAAGGCGAGGCGCGTCGTCGGCATCCGCTGCTGTTTCAGCATCTGCTGGAGACGGTTAAGCCGGATCGGGATCGCAACAACCGGGCGGCCTATCGCGACAACTGGTGGATCTTCGGAGAGCCGCGTCGTGATCTGCGCGACGCCCTGGAGGGATTGAGCCGCTTTATCGTCACCATAGAAACCGCCAAACATCGCTGGTTTAGATTCATGGATGCCGCCACCTTGCCGGACAACAAGCTGGTGGTGATCGCCAGCGATGATCCGTTCGTGCTTGGCGTCTTGTCTTCGCGCCAGCATCGCGCATGGTTCGCCGCCAACGCCGGCCGCATCGGCGAATACGAACGCGAGGCCGTCTATGTGAAAGGCGCCTGTTTCGACACCTTTCCATTTCCGGATGCAGGCACCGCCTTGGCGGCAGAGATCGGCGTCCTGGCCGAAGAACTCGATGCCGTAAGGGCTGACGTCCTGCGCCACAGCGACGCCTTGACGATGACCGGCCTTTACAACGCCAGAGCGAGGATAGGCCTAGGCGATCACGGGTCGGAAGCTGAACATGCGATCTACGACCAGGGGCGCGTCGGCATCATCGACCATCTGCGTCAGCGCCTCGATCAGCTGGTCGCCAAGGCCTATGGCTGGCCTGACGACCTGGCGGACAGGCAGATCGTCGAGCGCCTGATCCAGCTGAACCAGGCCAGGGCTGAGCAGGAGGCGCAGGGCGACATCCACTTCCTGCGACCGGATTATCAAGCCGGCAAGGTGCGCCAAGGGACTGCAAGACCGACGCAGCCTCTTCTACCGACATCGAGGCAGAAGGCCCTGTTTCCTGAACAACCCGGCGTTCTGGCGTCCAGCCTGCTCTCAATCCTGCGCCGACAGGGCGTTCCGATGTCGCCGACCGAACTGATGGACGAGTTCGAGGGCAGTCGGCCGCGTGCGAAGAGGCTGATTACACATACGCTCACGGTGCTGGCCGTCGCAGGGTCCGTGCAGAATACCGATGACGGATGGTTCGCGCCGCGGCGAATGCCGAGCTAGGCTTCAGGCTTGGGTCACGCCCATGGCCTTCATCAGGGCGTCGCGGATGGCGGCTTCAGTGAAGGGCTTCTGGATCGTGGGTTGGCCGCGCCATTCGTCGGGCAGACCGCCTTCGCCATAGCCGGTTGAAAAGACGAACGGCACGCCGCGTTCGTTCAACGCCTCTGCGACGGGAAAGACCTGACGGCCGGCGACGTTCACGTCCAGCAAGGCGGCGTCGAGATTTTCCGTGTCCCGGGCCAGCCTTTGACCGTCATCCACATTGGAGGCGGGACCGATCGGCACGCATTCCATGTCTTCCAGGATCGTTTCCAGAAGCATGGCCACGAGCGACTCGTCCTCGACCACGAGGACACGGCGACCGGTCAGAGGTTGAGTCATTGTGCGGCCGTCCTGTCCAGTGGAACCGTCAGTTCCGCGATCAATCCATCGGGGGCGTAGACCAGATCGATCTCGCCCGCCAGATCATGTCGAATGTTTCGTTCAATCAAACGGCTACCGAAGCCTCTTCTGTCCGGAACCGTAACTTTGGGGCCGCCGATTTCGCGCCAGCTCAGCTTCAGTTTGCGGTCGCGCTGATCCGCCAGACCCCAGTCGATGAGGATGCGACCGTCCGGCGTATGCAGCGCGCCGTATTTGGCGGCATTCGTCGCAAGCTCATGGAAGATCATGCCCAGAGACAGAACGACGGCCGGCTCCAGCGCCACCGGTGGTCCATTCAGGCTTATGCGGGTCGGCCCGTAAGCTTCCGTCTCATGTTCCAGGATGGCGCGCAGGTCGGCGCCCTCCCAATGGCTTTGCGTCAGCAGATTGTGGGTGTGCGACAGGGCCATGATCCGCGACTGGAAGGTCTCGGCGAAGCTGGCCGGGTCGGTGTTGGAACGGGCCGTCTGGATTGCGATGGATTGCACCGTAGCCAAGGTGTTCTTCACGCGGTGATTCAGCTCGTCGATCATCAACTTCTGGCGCTGGGCGGCCAGGACGTTCTCGGTGATGTCATGGCCTTGCACGAAGATGCCCACCACCGCGCCCGCGTCGTCGCGGATCGGTTGATAGATGAAGTTGAGATAGACGGTTTCGAGCAGCCCGTCGGGCTTACGCTGCAGCTGGGCCGCGCTCTCGCGCCCTTCATAGGGTTCGCCTGTGGCGAAGACGCTGTCGAGAAACTCGTAGAAGCCCTGGCCTTCCAGTTCCGGCAGGGCCTGCCTGACGGGCTTGCCGGCGATATCCCTGTAACCAATGAGCTGGCTGTAGGCGTCGTTGTGCATCTGGAACCGGTGATCCGGCCCGGACAGGATGGCGACGAAGCCAGGGGCCTGCATGAACATTTCAACGAGGCGATTGCGCTCGGTCTCCAGGCGACGATTGTCCTCCTGCACCGACTGGGCGCGACGCAGGACCGAGCCCCCGATGATGGCGTCCAGCGCGGTCGTCGGCTCATCCGGGCGGAGGACGGGCGCCAGGTCCGTCACATCCGTGGTGTGCTGAAGCAGCATGACCACTTCGCCGTCGGCGTTCAGTATGGGCGTATGGGTGGCGCTCCAGAGACGCTCCTCAAAAACCTCGCTGCCGTCCGGCTGGGCTCGAGGCATCGAAAAACGCACGACCGCCAGATGATCGCGTTGGCGGGTGTCGCGCGCCTTTTCCAATGAGGCACGGACTTGGCGGACGTTCTCCGGGGCGTCCGAGCCAGGACCCGAGTCAAAAGCGGCAAAAAGAGGTTGGCCCAGCACTTCGCTGCGCTTGGCGCCCGTCACATCCATATAGGCCTGGTTGACCTCGGCGGTCCGAAGGTCGGGCGTAAGCAGCACATAGGGATTGGGCGAGGCCTCGAAAGCCGCACCCAGATT
>NZ_DAMBJX010000061.1:0-15373 GCF_032067225.1 Brevundimonas vesicularis
TGGCCGAGGTCAACACCGCCGTGAACCAGATGGACCAGGTCACCCAGCAGAACGCCGCCATGGTCGAGCAATCGACCGCCGCTAGCCTGAGCCTGAGCCGCGACGCCGCCGAACTGGCCGAACTTGTCGGCCGCTTCGAGACCAGCAAGGTCGCCGCGGCCCCGACGCCGATCCACAAGGCCCCCGTCCAGCAGATGAAGGCGCGGGTCGAAAGCTTCGCTCGGGCCCACGCCGCGCCTGCTCGCGCCCGCATGGCGGCCGGCGGGGGCGGGCGGGCCGCTGCGGCCGCCGTTCAGTCGGACTGGGAAGAGTTCTGATGTCGGGACGTGCGCCGGGCCAACGTGAACTGGTCGGTTTCCGCGTGGGGGACCAGGCCTTCTGCATCGACATCACCTCGGTGCTGGAGATTCGGGGTTGGACGGCAACCACGCCTCTGCCCGGCGCGCCGGCCTATATGAAGGGCGTGGTCAATCTGCGCGGCACGGTGCTGCCGATCATCGATCTGGCGGTGCGGCTGGGCCTGCCCGCGACCGAGCCTTCCGCGCGTCACGCCATCGTCGTCGTGCGTTGCGGCGAACGCACCGTCGGCCTACTGGTCGAGGGGGTATCGGATATCATGCAACTGGATGACGCGGCGCGTCAGGATCCGCCGAACATGGGCGAGGGCCAGGGCGCCAGCGTCGTCTCCGGCGTCTTCGCCGTCGACAGCGCGCTGATCAGCCTGCTTGATCTGGACAATCTCATGCCGTCCATCCGCGAGGCGGCCTGAGCCGATTTCGCGCACGCCGCGAGCGGCGATAATCATGGACCAATACACCGGAGCCGCGTGGCTGCCGTACTGGTTTTCTGGCGCAGAGTGTCATGAAGGCAGAACTTGAACGAATACTTTGCTGTAGTTCGGCGGGCTACAAATCCTATAGCAGTTTGAGTTTGGCGACTCTGCTAAGGAACGCCAAAGCGCACGCACGGGCCCATAGCGTAACCGGCGTTTTGATGACGGACAGGCGGACAATCATTCATGTGTTGGAAGGCGCCTCTCAAGATCTCAATGTCATTCTTGCCATGCTCTCCAGGGATGAGAGCCATAAGGGGCTCGACATCATATCGCGCCGTGCGGTGGGAGAACGTCGGTACGAGGCATGGAGTGCGGTTATAGACTTTCACGATACAGAACATGCGCCGTGGATGGAGCCGATTGTGACCGTAGGAAATGGCGAGTAGTCTGTCGTTGGCCGTAAAGTCAGTATTCAATACGTTATGTCTGGGCCGGCCTATGGGTCAACGGTTAGCCAGCTCGATCGCGTGCGCGTACTCGCGGTGCCGCCCGGCCAGATGACGATTGAGGAGACCGATCCAAAGCTCATACCAGATTGCCAGTGTACGGAAGCGGTCGGGACTGGGCCTAGAGCGCTCCTGAAGATTCAGCGTAAAGCCGGGTAGTCACCCGGCTCATCACGTATAGAACTTGCGGTATTCTCTGTCGGCAGGAGCGTCTTTGATCGAGGCGAAGCTATCCTCGTCAAGCGCCCGCTATTCAGTGGAATCCAACACAGTTTGCCGTGACGCTGTGGCTCGGTCTGTCATGCGGAGATTTACGTATGAAGGCGGTAAGTCGTCGTTATCTGCGTTGCAATAATTTTTCGGCAACGAGGCGATCCGGGGGTCGCCAACCGGTCTGAGGGAGGCTGCGCCGTGTCAAACCAAGCTGTCGAGAGCCGGATCAAGTTCATGAAACTTGATGAGACCGCCCGCTCCCGCATTAAGTCAATCAAACCGCTGATCATGAAGGAAATGCCGGCCGCGCTTGACGCATTCTACGCGCAGGTTCGAGCAACGCCGGAGACGATGGCTTTCTTCAGTGATGATGGCCATATCGACATTGCTCATAAGAAACAGCTTGCGCATTGGGACATTATTTCGAGCGGTCTCTACGACGACAGCTATGCACAAGGTGTCAATACCGTTGGCCAAGTTCACGCCAGAATCGGCTTGGAACCCCGTTGGTACATTGGCGGCTATGCCTTGGTGCTCGAGGCTATGGTCGGGAAGGTGATCGAGTCGCGGTGGCCTAAGCATGCTCTGCGGACCCACGGCGTCACAGCGGGATCGACGGCCGGTGAAGTGGGCGCTTTGGTGAAGGCGACGCTCCTGGACATGGATCTCGCGGTGTCTGTTTATCTGGAGGCCTTGGAGACGAAACGGAAAACCGCGGAACGGCTGCGTCAGGACGCTGAGGATCAGCAAAACCTGATGATGGCTGCGTTGACGGAAGGCCTGAAGAAGCTCGCGGCCGGAGATCTTACCGCACGCATCGAGGTAGATGTTGAAGCCCGCTTCCAGACCGTAAAGGACGATTTCAACACGACAGCAGAAACCTTGGCAGCGACGCTCCAATCCATCTCCGGCGCGGCCAGCAACGTCCTGAACGGATCGGAGGAGATCGCTGCCGCCTCAGATGATCTATCCCGCCGTACCGAACAGCAAGCCGCAAGCCTGGAAGAGACGGCCGCAGCCCTTGATCAAATCACCGCCACAGTGAATCGCACGGCCTCCGGCGCACATCAGGCCGCCGAGACAGTCGAGGCGGCCAAGGTCGACGCAGATACTTCTGGTGCGATTGTCCGTGATGCGGTCGGCGCTATGGGCGCAATCGAGACCTCGGCACAAGAGATTAGCCAGATCATAGGTGTGATCGACGAGATCGCTTTCCAGACAAATCTTCTGGCGCTCAACGCAGGCGTCGAAGCGGCCCGCGCCGGAGATGCGGGCCGGGGTTTCGCGGTTGTCGCGTCCGAGGTTCGCGCTTTGGCTCAGCGTTCTGCGGAGGCCGCTAAGGAGATTAAAGTTCTGATCTCGGCCTCGACCGCTCAGGTCAATGCAGGTGTGGCCATGGTCGGACAGACCGGTCAAGCGCTTCAGCGCATCGTGAGCCGGGTCGCCCAGATCGACAGCCTCGTTTCGGAAATCGCGGCTTCGGCGCATGAACAGTCTACCGCCTTGCAGCAGGTCAACGTCGCTGTGAACCAGATGGACCAGATGACGCAACAGAATGCAGCGATGGTCGAAGAGTCCACCGCCGCGAGCCATTCACTGAAGGCCGAGGCGGGAGCGTTGGAAGCGCTGGTGTCTCGCTTCACAGTGGAGCCAACTTTTTCCCCCGGGGGCGCTGACGGCCAGCCTCCGGAGGGCGCGCGCATACATACCTTCGTCCCACGAGGCGCGCGTTCGCGGGCGATGCTCCGCACGGCTGGAAGTGGGGCTCCGCGGGCCGAAAACTGGAACGAGCGCTAGGCTTTTAATGTTGGCCTGTCGGTTTCCTATTCCTGAGATGAAGCCCTAGCGCCCCTTTTGAGTCGTTTCCTGTTCCTATTGTCTCGTGACTCCGTCAGAGCGGATGGAAGCCCTAGGCGAATTCATTGCTTGCTGCGAACTCGAGAGACAGGTCGCCTCTGATAACCGGCCGCTGGAGGCGGTGGTCGCTTTGCATTGTATCAGCGATCTGCAAAGCCCAGTCTACAGCCCGTGCTTGACGCTCGTTTGAACAAGTTCGACGACACTAGTCGCGCCCATCTTCTTCATGATTTTGGATCTGAAGATCTCAACGGTGCGCGGGCTTAGCCCCAGATCGCCTCCGATGGTCCTGTTCGTGCCTCCCTTCACCAAGGCATCGAAGACTTGACGTTCACGCGGCGTCAAACGTCTAAAGCGCTCATCGACCTGCTCCTTGTCTGTGCGGTCGGCGCGGAGATTGGTCAGCAGGCTGGCGCAGCCTCGCAAAGACTCGAGAAGTCTTTCAGGGTCGAATGGCTTCTCTATGAAGTCGACGATCCCGTCTTTCATGAGTTGGACCGCGATAGGGACATCGGCGTGCCCGGTCAGCACTATGACGAGCCAGACCCCGTTTCGAAGTTCCTTTAAACGTCGGACAACGTCTGCGCCAGTTATGCCCGGCATGCGAAGATCTGTGACAACGCAAGCGGAGGGCACATCTGGCAGACGGTCGAAGAAGTCTTCGCCGCTCTGGAATCCTCTGACCTGCAAGCCGTTCAATCGTAATAAAGTGACAAGCGAGTCCCTCATCCCGGGATCGTCTTCGATTACAAAAACCGGATGATTTGTCATGCCTGTTCGCCGGCGTCTCGGGTTAGGCAAAATGCAAACGCCGCCCCGCCTAAGTCGCTGCGAGTGACGCGAAGAGATCCCCCGTGGCGTTCGATAATAGTTCTTGTCACGGACAATCCAAGCCCCATACCCGAAGTCTTCGTGGTCATTAGAGGTCTGAAAATCGCTTCCACCTGGTCGGAAGCCACGCCAGGCCCATTATCCAAAACGCTGAGCTCAAAGGCCGCCTGCGAGATCGCCCTTCCAGTTACCCGGATCACCCCATCGGGGCGTCCCACCAAGGCCTCGGCGGCGTTTCGCACGAGGTTCGTCAACGCCTGTTGGAACTGAATGCGTTCAGCTATGACGTAATCGTTGCTCTTATCTATCTCTATCTCGAGACCGACGCCGGCGTCGCGTTGTATCAGGGTGAAGATCTCATTCAGATCGCTCACCATTTCAGAGACACGCTCGACCTGAGGCTCGCGTTTGTCATGGGAGAGCAGTTCCCGCATGCGACGAATGATCGATCCCGCTCGCAACAGCTGCGCTTTCGCGAGATCGAGCGTTTGGCTCGCGCTTCGGCTGATCGGGTCGGCTCTCTGAAGGACATGTTGGCTGGCGTGGATGTAGGTCGTGGCGGCTCCGAGCGGCTGGTTCATTTCGTGAGACAGCGTCGCCGCCATTTCCCCGAGTGAGTTTAGGCGCCAAACCTGATTGAGCTGCGCCTCAAGCTCCCTTGACCGGGCTTCTGCGCGTTCAATGTCCCTCGCTTGGGCCTTGCGCGCAGAGATGTCTCTTATGTTGGCGTGTATCCGCGGCGCCCCGCCTTCATGAGAGACAGACATCCAAAGTTCGATATCAAGTTCGGAGCCGTCTCGTCGCCGAGCTGGCAGTTCGAGGCGACGCCCCAATCGCGCGGATCCGCTCTCTTGCCACCGTCGTATTCCCGTCCGATGCGCCTCTTGTTGCTCAGGGGGGATAATGATCGCGACGTCAGCGCCGAGAGCCTCCGTGGCTGAAAAGCCGAACAAGCGTTCCGCGCCCTCTGACCAGCTCACAACCACGCCTGCGAAGTCGCAATCGATTAAGGCGTCTGCAGAAGCGGCTAACGCTTGGCGCATCGCTGCGGTGCGGTGACGCTCCGTGAGTTCGGCCTCGCAGGCTTTAGCCAGCAATTTTAAGCGCGAAACATGACCTGGGTCATACCCTTTAGGTTGAAGATCGAGGACGCTCATCACGCCGACCGTTTCCCCGTTTACGGTCAACGGAAACCCCGCATAAAACCGAATGTAGGGTTCTCCGGTCACGTAGCGACTCCTACGAAACTGAGGGTCTCCCATGGCATCTTGCACCCATAAAACGCCGGTTCCGTTTGCCACCGTGTGGCGGCAAAAGCTGTGTGCCGGGTCGGTTATATCAGGGTCGAAACCGGCGGCGCCGAGGACATAGGTGCGCTCGTGCTCAACGAGGCTGATCATCCCGATGGCTGACTCGGCAAGATTGGCGGCGAGCGCGGCCAGAACCTCCAGACTTTGATCGCGGTGGCCTGGGACAAATCCCAGAGACTGTAGCATCGCAAGACGCCGACGTTCTGCTGTAAGTTGTTCCCCGATCATCCGACGATCGTGGCACGGCGAAATCCGCTTGCCCAGCCCAATAGCCTGTCATCAACGTCTCCCGGCTTCTCTTGTGGCTGCAACAGAATGCGGTTGGTTGGCGGCCGCGATCTTGGATGTTCAGATGCGACAGGGCTGAAAGACTTGGTGCTGCTTTCCAACACCGGCAATGGTCGTGACTTCGGGAGGGCTGACGTTGATTGATGGCTTAGAGTTATCAAAAGACAGCGCTGGGTATCGCGATAGTTTTGGTGCCTCGACCACCTGAGACCGCTAGACTGAATCATGAAATGCCTCTGGCGATCGAGGCATCCACTGGGGTCTTTGGACAAACGCCTGGCTCGCAATCGACCCACTGCAGAGATTGGCGCTAAGCGCTCAGTCAAAGAACGGTGTGGAGTGTAGGGCCATGCTTATGTCTGAACCCGGAATGTGGCGCAGCAACGGAGAATGAGCGAAATCGCCCAGGCATAAGCAAACCTCCGTAACGCCATTTCAATGTCCCAGAAACTCCCACAGCTTCAGGATGATAGGGACTGACAGATTGTCATGTTGCGATTTTACGGGGGCGTGAATGACCGGGTTGCTTTCTAATATCAAGATATCAACGAAGATCGTTGGACCGCTAATTTTGCTGGCCCTAGTTGGGCTTCTGGGCGCCGGGTACAGCGCCTTGCAGATGCAAAAGCTGGATTCGGAATTTCATGAGCTGATCGACGTAGAAAACGTCGCGATGGTCCGGATGATCCGCGTGAACCGGTCCATGCAGGGTCTGGCTTATAGCACTTACCAGACGTTCGTTTACGACGGGTCTTCGGCGCAGGCTCAACAAGCTGCGGATCGGGCCAAAGAGCAGATTGCAACGATTTCGAAGTTGCTCGATGAGGCTCAGACCACCGCGCCCGCTTGGAATGAAGAAATTCAACGCTTCAGGGCACCCCTAGCTGAGATCACGCGACTGTCCGAGCAATCTGTGGCGCTTGGAATGGCGAATGATGTAGCCGGGGGGCGAGCCGTTCTCACCGAGATGGACGCCAAGATTACGGCGATGATCCCAAGACTGACAGCATTTACGGACAGCAAAGTCGCTTCCAGCGCGGCGAAATCAAAAGCCCTGACAAAGCAGAGCGCCGACACCATACGCATGACATTGATCGCCCTGTCGGTCGCCATCCTCGCCGCCCTTACTTGCGGGTTTATTGTCTCGCGGTCGATTGTAAACGCCGTGACAGGTCTTGCCGGCCGGATGAGGCAGCTTTCCTCCGGCAATACAGGGATCGAGGTGCCGGAAGCGGCTCGCAAAGACGAACTTGGTGGAATGGGCTCAGCCCTAATCATCTTCCGGGATGCCGCAATCGAGAAGTCGCAGCTTGAGGCCGAGGGCGCGGCCCTTCGCTTGCAATCCGATGAAGAACGCGCTCGCAACCAACGCGCCTCGGAAGCTCGCGCCAAAGAACAGGCGTCGGTTGTTGAGGCGCTCGGCGAAGGTCTCGACCATCTGATGAAGGGCGATTTGACCTTCACAATCGTCAAAGACTTCCCCGGGGACTACGCCAAGCTGAAGATGGACTTCAATACGGCCATCGCCCGCCTTCAAGAGGCCATGGGCGTGGTGCTCGGGAATGTGGCGGGCATTCGATCGGGTGCCGGCGAAATATCCCAAGCCGCCGACGATTTGTCGCGACGCACGGAACAGCAGGCCGCAAGTCTCGAACAGACGGCCGCAGCTTTGGATGAGATCACCGCGACGGTTAAACGTACAGCCAACGGAGCGCGCGAGGCTTCAGAGGTGGTGCGCGCAGCCAAGGGTGATGCTGAAACGTCGGGGGCAGTGGTGAGAGACGCCGTCTCAGCAATGGAAGCCATTGAGTCGTCGTCGGCCCAAATTAATCAGATTATTGGCGTGATCGACGAGATCGCCTTCCAAACCAACCTGCTCGCTTTGAACGCCGGTGTGGAAGCCGCGCGGGCCGGTGAAGCGGGTCGAGGGTTCGCCGTTGTCGCTTCCGAAGTCCGGGCCCTGGCCCAGCGTTCCGCTGAAGCGGCGAAAGAGATCAAGACCCTAATCTCAGCTTCCACAACTCAGGTCGGCTCCGGAGTCAAGCTTGTCGGAGAAACCGGGCAGTCACTGCAGCGGATCGTGGACCGCGTCGATCAAATCGATCGTCTGGTCAGCGAGATGGCGGCCTCGTCGCAGGAGCAAGCGGTGGGTCTAGCCGAAGTGAATACGGCAGTGAACCAGATGGATCAGGTGACGCAGCAAAACGCGGCCATGGTCGAAGAATCGACAGCCGCCAGCCATTCGCTTGCCCAAGAAGCGCTAAGCCTCCAGGCATCGGTGGCGCAGTTCAATGTCGGTGTGGGTGCTCAAGGCCAGCCTCGTCTCCCCGCGTCGCACTCGCCCGCGCCATTACCCCAAAACGCGGTTCGCCGCACGGTGCATAGTCTCAAGACTGTGGGCCGGGGCGGGGCCGCTCCGAAGCTCACGGCTGAGGTTGATGCTTGGGAAGAATTCTGATGGCGTCCGCATCGATCACTGGGCGCGCGACTGCGGGTTCTAATGCCGGCATGCGCGAGTACGTCCAGTTTCGCGTCGGCGGGCAGTCCTACTGTATCGACATCCAAGCTATTCAGGAGATTCGGGGATGGAGTCCTGCAACCCCGCTTCCCCATGCACCCGACTATATGAAGGGAGTCGTGAACCTGAGGGGGCTCGTACTGCCGATCCTAGACCTGGCGGCTCGCCTCGGTCTTCCCGCGGATGATCCCTCGGCCCGCCATGCGATCATCGTCGTCGAGTGTGGTCGCCGAACAGTCGGGCTTCTGGTGGAAGGCGTGTCGGATATCATTCATCTTGATGATGCTCTGCGACAGGACGCGCCGGAACTGGCAGGACCAGATCTGGGCGTGATTGCGGGCGTGTTCGCGGTAGACGGTGACCTGATTAGCTTGCTGTCCATAGAGTCCATTATTCCAGAGTTGGCGGCCGCAGCGTAGGAGAGGCCAAGTTCGCCCAGACAGTCCGCAGCCGCTCAACGGCGGCGGTTTGGTCGGATGATGACGTGTCGTTGCGGGCGTCGTCGTCAATCGCAGCTTGGGATGGGAACGCGGTGAAGCCGCAGGCTTGACGGCTGCCGTCGCTGTCGCCTCCCGGCCGACGTGCTCAGCGATCCATCATTTTCCCGCGGCGCCCAGTTTGGCCGAGCCCGGCCTAACTCGCGCCAAAGGATCGGTACTTCTCGATCACCTGCGCAGGATTTCGAAAAAGCGGGTGGGCCGAGGCGGGGAAGCGAGACCGACATGTCTCGCGCACGCTGGACGGCTTGAACGAGACGCGACTGATCGTGCTTAGCGGTGGTCAATTCCTCGAACGGGCTAAACCTGGCCCACACCTGAGGCAGAACGACTGCGCCAGGCTCATCCCTTCTCATCAGCCAATACGCGAACGCCGAGTTGGCATGGTGTGGCGCAGGTAAAGGCCCGTCGAAGTAAGCTTCGAAATGATCTGCGGGGGATCGCGCGAAGCATAGATAATTCGGCTTCTCTTGTGATCTCGTGTGACTAAGATCGCCACCTCCGGCACTTCTGCTGTGCCAACAAGGGCGGTCGACCTTAGATGTCTAGCGTTATCTCGCTCATAGATGCCGACGCAAGTTCCGATGAGCTTCGCGCCGTTCGTGCAATCAACGAAACCGCTGGGCTTATCGCGGCCAACCTTGAATTCGACGCCCTTGTGCAGACTGTAGTCGATATCGCGGTGGAACTGACAGCCGCACAGTTTGGTGCGTTTTTCTACAACGTCATCGGCGAGGCTGGTGAGGCGTTGAGCCTGTATTCTCTGTCAGGCGCCGAGCGCAGCGCGTTTTCCAGTTACCCTCACCCACGCGCGACACCGGTCTTCGAGCCGACGTTCAAGGGTAACGGGGTTGTTCGATCAGACGACATCACAGTTGATCCGCGATACGGCCAATGGGCGCCTCACTATGGCATGCCTTCGGGCCACCTGCCGGTGCGGAGCTATCTTGCGGTTCCGGTGAAGTCCCGGTCCGGGGACGTCATCGGGGGGTTGTTCTTCGGGCACCGCGAGCCTGGCCGCTTTAGCGACTGGCACGAGCGGGTCGCTGTGGGCATATCGCAGCATGCGGCGGTAGGAATAGATAATGCTCAGCTTTACGAGCGCGCCAAGGCCGAGATTGTGCGGCGTGAAGCGACCGAAGTTCGACTGCGGGACACGGAACGGCGCCTCAGTGCAGTGCTGGACAACGCCAGCGTGTCGATTTTTCTGATGAATGAGATGCAGCACTGCATCTACATGAATGCAGCAGCGGAGCGGCTGACTGGATTTACGCTTGAGGAGGTGTTGGGCCGTCCTCTGCATAACGTAATCCACCACACGCGCCCAAACGGATCGCCGTTCCCGCTAGACGAATGCGCCATCGACCGCGCCTTTCCTGAGAACGCTAATACTCAAGGCGAGGAAGTCTTCGTCCACAAATCTGGTCGCTTCTACCCCGTCGCCTTCACCGCCAGTCCTGTCCATGATGAAGAAGCTAAGGTGGTCGGCACGATCATCGAGGTGCGCGACATCACCGACGAGAAGAAGATGGAGGAAGCTCGACAACTGCTCATGCGCGAGGTGGATCACCGCGCGCGCAACGTCATGGCGGTCGTGCAATCGTTGGTGCGGCTCACCAAGGCCGATGACCTTCAAGTCTACAAGACTGTCCTCTCCGGCCGCATCAGTGCGATCGCTCGCGCCCATACTTCGCTTGCCAATCGGCATTGGGAAGACGGATGTCTGCGGGACGTCGTCCGCGACGAACTTATGGCGATGTGCCCGAGGGAGCAGACCAGCTATGAGGGGCCGCCCGTTTATCTGGCTCCGACCCAGGTGCAACCTTTAAGCATGCTGGTCCACGAGCTTGCCACAAACGCTAACAAATACGGCGCGTGCAGCCACCCGGCGGGAAAGGTCTCGGTGAGTTGGACACTTGAGGTTGATCAGGTTCATTTGATCTGGCGAGAGACAGGAGGATCGGGCTTAGCTCGGCCGCACCGTGAAGGCTTCGGCACGCTTTTGATCGCCAGCCTTGCTGAACAATTGAAAGCCGAAGTCACCAAGAGCTGGAATCAAAGCGGGTTGACGTGTGAAGTCGTCTTTCCGATCTGACGTTCGCTCTAAGTACTTCAACAATGTGAAGGGGAACCAAAACGCCAAGCTTCGTTCTTTCGCTCGCCCCGCTCGTCCACCAGCATTAACTCGCTTGGTGCGCATGTCGCGATAGAATGAGGGGCGAATATTCGCAAGTGGGTAGTGCAGAAAGACACGCTGTTGGCCGCAGCGATTTGGACAACGTACGACGCGGAAGGCCTGACGCAACCCGAAATGAGCTTGCGGTTTCCCGCAACAAACCCACAGGAAGGTTGGATCGGCTGAACAATGTGGTTCGGATCCGCGCCTTCTATCGGTCAGAAATTCGTAGGTTGGTGGCGGACGCCTTGCCAGCCCGCGACCTTTCCAGATCGTAGGCGACCGCCTGTCCATCGTTAAGACCGGACAAACCGGCGCGCTCAACCGCCGAGGCGTGGACGAAGACATCGGGACCGCCGTCGCTTGGCGCGATAAAGCCGAAACCTTTGATTGGGTTGAACCACTTCACCACGCCGTCTCCGGAGCCCATGGGATCGCCGCCGCTGCGTCGGTCGCGCAAGGCGTTATCGAAACGGCGCTGGATAGGGGCGCGGACCGAGCCGGCGCCCTGGCTGATCATGACAAGGTCGACGGCGGATGACTTTCCAGATGGGCGATCCTGTTCGAGCTCGTATGCTATCTGGTCGCCTTCATCGATACCGACAAGACCGCTCTGTTGCACGGCCGAAACATGGACAAAGACGTCCTGTCCTCCATCTTCCGGCGAGATAAAACCGTAGCCCTTCGCGGAATTGAAGAATTTAACGGTGCCGCGCGCCATTACAGACGTCTCCATCAGATCCTGAACTCTTCTCAACTATCTCACGACCGATCAGGACGCCAGCACTTCCCCGAACGGGTTCTCACACGTGACTGCAGTCTAAAACGAAGGTTTTCGCCGATATCTTTTTTAGCGACGGACAGCCCAACCAGGAGAGGAAAAGGACCGTCCGTCGCGCGAGGTGGCGCACTTGCCGGGCCGCCACACTTCAAGGCCGGCACCGACACCACAATCAACTGATGCGGCCGCTAGTTCCCAGTAGACAATGATGCTGAACCCGATCCGTGCGCGACAACGGCGCTTTCATTGGTGGCCGCTTCCCCCATAAGGGGGGGGGCGAGCGTGACGGGTCCCGGTGGGAACTGACGTGCTCTAAAGGGGTTTTGTCCAAGTTTATAGGGAGACCCATTCCATGAAATATCTCGCCATAGTCAGCGTCGCTTCCATAGCTCTTCTCGCAGCCTGTAATCAGGGCGGCGACAGCGCGGGTCAGAACACCAGCGAAGCCGTCAACGCGACTCAGGACGCCACATCGGGCATCGTCGGTCAGACTTCAGCGATGACCATGGGCGCCAATACGGTCGACGGCTTCGTCACTAACTTGGCCATCGGCAACATGTACGAGTTGGAAGCAGCTAAAGTGGCGGCGGCCAAATCCAAGAACGCCGACGTCAAGGCGCTGGCTGCAATGATTACCAAGGACCACACTGACGCTGGCCAGAAGCTACAGACCGCAGCCGCTGCCGCTGAACCGGATATTGCGATCCCAACCGCGCTTGATGAACGTCGGAAAGGCTTGGTCGATAACCTGAGTGCGGCAACGCCTGATGATTTCGACAAGATCTATCTCAACCAGCAAGTCGCCGCTCACAACGAGACACTCACACTACTCAATGGATTTTCCGACAATGCTGAAGCGCCTGGCCTAGCCAGTTTGGCTCGCGAGCTGATCGCACCCGTGACGATGCACCGAGACCGCGCTCAAGCCTTGCTTGACGCGATGAACTAGCACGACCCAGCGAGACGGCCGCCGCTCTAACATTGGGCGGCGGTCGGTAGGCGACTATGCTAGGTCAGGTCTGCTATGTCTGAGCTACAAGCCAGATCCGCCGGTGAGTGATCAGCAGTCCCTGCGAGGAACATTTGAATGACTGACTTATTGGACCGCTTGAGCTCTGCGTCCGAAATCCACGAGGTGGAAGAGGCGGATGTGGGGTTCAGTATCATGGCAAAGCCTGGCCGGATTGATGATTTTTCCCTGATGGTTCGTGAGGCGCTCGAGTGTCCCGACCCGCCCTTCGTCGTTTTCGCGTCGCCGATTAGGAGCGCTCATAATGGACATTATGAGCGCGCCCATGTGCTTCCGCTGTGACGGCTCACCCGCTGTCGACTGCGCGCCAGTGTCGGGTTTGGCACACAGGATACAGCTGATGATCTACCGGGGAACACCGCACATAAATTCCCGTTATGCGATCCGTCCTGCGCGGGAGATTTAGTTGCTAGAAACTGTGTGTGTGTTCGTCGTCGATGACGACGCTCTTGTCATGCTCACGATTGAACAAGCGCTCGAGGATGGGGGGTTCGCCCACAAGTCGGCATCTTCAGCTGCAGAAGCCAATGACCTTTTTGCCGAATTCGGCGGAGCGTGCCGTGCGCTCGTGACGGACGTGAATCTAGGCGATGAAGCCACGGGCTGGGATGTCGCCCGGGCAGCTCGCGAAATGAACCCAAGTTTGCCGGTGATTTATGTGACCGGCGACAGCAGCCATGAATGGCGCGCTCAGGGCGTCCCTGATAGCATCCTCATTGAGAAACCGTTTGTTGCGGCCCAGATCATCAACGCCGTTGCGTCGCTGCTCAACACAGAGCCTTTGCGAACCTGAACGCTGTATCGAAAGCGCGGAACCGCACGCAATAATGGGGGTTCTACTACCCTGCTAATGCGTATGCGGCAGCTGCGACATCGCTCCTATTGCTGTTGATTTGATCGAGCGAGGGCAATGATCAACGCACCAAACGGCAGCAGGCGGACGAAGGTCGATGGATTTATCCGTGACGCCCTCGGCGAGACCAACCTTTCTTGCGAGCAAAGCTTCTTGGAAAGGCGGTCTACTGGAATCTTATGGCCATGAAGGCCGACCCGGATATTAAGTTTGTCAGAGGCAAACCAATCGCGCCGGGGCCGGGTCAAGAGACAAGCTGAGCTCGCTGTTGAAGGGCCCCAGTCCATCGCTACTCATCACCAGGGGGAATAAGGATGTCAAAGCCGACACCCCTAGGGGCGGCGGCTCACGTCTCGCAACATATGAAACTGGTCGTCGCAAACGGTCTCGGACAGCAAATCACCGAGCGCCTTTTCTGGTTCCACCGAAATCTACCAGATCGTGCGGGCTCCCCTAGGCGATCCACCAGGCCAGGATCTGCCTTCAATGTGGACCTGCGATCCTAGGCTCAAGACTTCGAACAAATCCGTCTATTGGCGCTCACACGATCACAGGGCTTCTGAATGAGTGATGGCCGCCATCCCGGAGGATGACGGCCAAATGTTACCGACAGGTCAGCTGGGAACGACCCAACCGTAAACCCCGCAAAGTTTGATTATGTTCCAATCCGTGAGGTCCGAGCGACGGCGAGATAGATCGTCAACAAACCCGTCGCCCGCGTTCTTCTTCAGCACTTAAGGGAATTTGTATAGAAAATGTCGTGCAGACTTTATCCTGACGGTTCCGCAGACTTAGACCACTTCAACTAAAACTGGTTCGAACCCTTCGGTCAAGACAGTCTGACGGTAGCGGTTTGTTTGATTGACCCTTTGTCCCAGGCATAGCTCGCACTGGCGGGCTCAACCTGGTTAGGTGGCAAACCTTTCAAATCTAACCTAGCTGCATCAATAGCCGCCGAGGGCTAGCAAGGCGGTGTTCCTCGATAGCGACTAGCGGCCGATGACCCATCAAATCGTCCCGGCCTTCATACACTGTAGGCGATGGTCGTCATGATCGCATTCGCCGCTTGCCGCGAATCCAGACGCGTATGCTGGACGACGATCGGGTGCTGTGAGCGAATGACGCTTGCATAGTCCGTATCGCGGGGCACGGGCTTAGGATCCTGTAGGTCATTAAAGCGGACATGTTTGGTCCGCCGACCGCCGACCGTCAGCTTATAAGGGCCGACCGGTTCGCGATCCTCGAAGAAAAGCGTGATCTCCACCTCGGTCGACGCGTCGCCGGGATTGAGGATGCAAGCCGTTTCATGGCTGATCATCGCCGGGCTTGGGCCCGTGCTGTCGCTCGGAATATAGCCTTCCGCGATCACCCACACCCGTTTTCCGATCTCACTCATAGGAAGCTGTCCCTGTTTCGGTGGCCGATGCCCGGCGGCGCCATAGCGCGTCGATGTTGCTAGTCCTGCCCGCTTAAGCAGCCAAAGCCTGGTCAGTTCGTGCGAGCGATGCGATCAAGTCGGCGGCGCGTCTCGAACTGACGTCGCAATCCGACAGGCGCTTCGCGAAGCGCTGCGCGTTTTCGCGATATCGTGCGTTGTCCAGCACCTGAACCAGAGCGCGTTTGATCCGACCTGACGAAGCGCGTTCAGAAAGTCGCACGCCGGCGCCCAGCCATTCCAGCCTCGCGGCGTTGTCGGCGTGATCACGCCCCATCGGCATCACGACCAACGGCACGCCAT